>JBGUUF010000291.1:0-4062 GCA_045133435.1 Acutalibacteraceae bacterium | reverse complement strand
AACTTGTGACTTGAGTCTTCGGTCTGATCTCCTGCCTTTTTGACTTCATCACCGAATTTGTCGGCTTTCTTTTCTGCGTTGCTGAACTCATTACCGGCGTTATCGAGCGCCTGATTGTTCTGAGCCACTTCGCGCTCCATTTTGTTGAGAGCAGCTTGGGCATTGTTCAGCTGAACCTGCCACGCCTGTGTACGTCTGTCGTTTTCACCAAAAGAAGAAGCCGCATTCTCCAACGCGGCTTTAAGTGTATTGATTTTATCTTTTTGAGCGTCAATCTGTTTGTTGAGGGCAGCGTTTCTTGCTGTGAGAGCTTCAACCGAATTGTCGTTTTTATCAAACTGTGATTGAACGAGTTTCATCTCGGAGCCGAGAACCTTAAAGGTCTGGTTTATCTCCGATAGACTTTTCTTAAAATCGCGCTCACCCTCAACGCCGATTTTCAGGCCGAATCCGTCAGCCATGCGCGCTCACCTCCTTGAAAAAGGGCATAAGAAAAGACACCACATTGCTGTGATGTCTTAAGATAAAATATGTTCTATTTGTTTTTTGTGTTCAAATATCGTTTGTAAACTTCATTGATGGTTTCAGTGTATATGGAACGAGAGTGTTTATCGGGATCAGTATTGTAGTTCTTTTTGCCAATATACACTTCTCTGACTTCATCCCAATATCCATTGTTTTTAAGTGTATCCGCCTTATCTTCGAGGTTGGGGTATCCTTTTGATTGCTGCGCCCAATAATACTGCTGGGTTTTCTTGTTGAATCTAATGTATTGCTTACCGTAAACAACCGCGAAATCACAGCTGTGTTCGATGGTGGAACGCCACGGGTTTGTCATCTTGATTGTGATTACCCGAGTTGAGTCTTCGCACTTATTGAAGCCATATTTCCATGATACTCTTGTAATTATCGGTCTCAAGATGTTTCTAATGTCTGTCGCAGAATATTCTTCATCATCGTCATTGACTTCGATATTGACATCGAAATCGAATCCGATAGGTGATTTCATATCCCGCGTTATCATATTACGCTTTGTGCTGCCTATAAAGTCAAATCTAAAAGTGAATTGATCGCGCACTTCGTCCTGAACCTCATGGAGAAGTTCAATGATGTGGTTCTTGAGTGGTTGGTATTCGCTTTTGCTTACATACTGAAAATCGTGCATTATTATCCCTCCGCAAATGGTAAAAATCTAAATCATTATATAATAACACCGATTTTTGTTTTGTCAAGATAAAAACACACTTTTTATACTATTTTTTGTTGTTCCAAGTTTGAAACATCGTGATTAACTTTTCCATAAAACTAATTAGGGCTTTGCCGTTATTATCGTTTATTGGAAGGGACCACTCTGTGATTATCATTGCTGTACGAATATCGGTTTCATCATTATTACCCAAGTATGCTTGTACACCGATACGGTCATATAAATGATGAGGATTGCCGGAGTTGGAATCAACTTCGTAGGGATTAAGGCTGATAAGGAAGTTTACTCCTCCTTTGCTTGCTTCAACCCATTTGTGATGGCGAAGGTCATGCGGAGGATTGTATTTTCCAGCGCCACTATAGTTATTTCTTCCTGATCCGGCAGTGCCTCCGGTAATAACATTATAACCATTAGCATTGAGTAAGCTAACGATGGTATTTCTTTGTTCAGCTCTTGCGGTTATGTATTTCTCCCGGATATCATTGAAATTTTCTGTGCTCATTTAGGAATCCTCTTCTGTTTTGGTATTATGCCTATATGATAGCACAAAAGCCATTAATTGTCTACAACGTACTAAATTCCTTCCGGAATAATATCATCAATAAAAGTATCCCGCTTGGGTTTTGCCATACCGTGATATTGTTTGTGGCATTCCCATAAATCAAGGAGCAGACCAAACGGCATCAGCCACACCTCGTCCTGTGTCAGGTGGAGGTGGGCTAATCCGTAGTAGAGGAGTCGCGTGAACAGTTCCGGGTATTCTACCCGGCTACCGCGTTTTTTGAATCTGTCTCGCTTTCCACGTTACGCTGTGTACCTTTGAACAACGCCTCCGTGATAGCTGACTTGTATTCGGTCAGGTCATGCGGCGTGGTGAGAATTTCAACCTCATCCTCGGTGAGCAGAGCTTTGGGATTATCCTTATGCCTGATGTTGTGAATCAGGATTGACTGATTTGCAAGCAGGGTAATCAGCCAGATGATCTCGCCGAGAGCTTCCTCAAAATTGTCCGAGGACATCAGCCGGTCGCCGAGATTTTCCAAACCGCCGTAGCGTCCAGCGATTTCTTTGGTTGCGCGGGTCGTGAGCAAGAGCTCGTACTCTTCACCGCCGATATTGATAATGGAACTTCTGTCGTTATTCATGCTCTGCCTCCGTTATGTAGTACTGTATGAAGGTTCATACACGTTTTTGTACCAGTTGGTGATGGTGGTTGCCGCAACGCCGGATTCGCCATCGGTGACTTCAGCTTTCCAAGGATGATTGCCTTTGGAATCTTCCTTGTTTCGCCTCATTACCGTACCCTCGATGGTGGGTGTATTAAAGGTGATTGAATCACCCTTGGTTGCCAGATTCGTTGCTGGAATGCCGAACTTGACGCGGTACAGCCAGAAATACCTGTATTTTCCGTTTGAGCGTTTCGCGCGGAATCCGACCGCAACGGGCAGAGGTGTGTCCTCGCTCGTAGAGATGATGACTTTGTTTCGGTCGATTGTGATACCTGTGAGGGCTGCAGCGACAGACGCTCCGATATCGTCAACGCCGAGCGACAGCGTGCCGGACTTGAATTCCTTTACAACCTCGGAAGCGCCGTCGTCGGCATACAGGGTCGCTTCGGCAAGCTCTACGGAAAGTTCTGCCGAGATTGCCTTGGCAAGCTGCACGGGAGTGCCGTAGGTTTCATCACCGTTGGCGGCTTCCGTGATCGGCGCGTAAAAAAGTTTATCTAATCCTATGGTTGCCATTCATATATCCTCCGTTTCATAGTAATTTGCCACATCCACGTTGTAGTGGTGATAGCCTGTGTCGGCTTCATAGCCAATGTATTGTCTGTTGGTAACCGTGAACTCAGCAGCTAAAAACGCTTTGACAACCGCGTTTTTTATGCTGAGATAGTTGCCTTTTGTGAATATGGAAATCCTCGCCTCGTGAACATCAACCTGCGGCTGATTGTCGGCGAAGTAATCATAGTTTTCAGTCAGAGGGATTACCACGATATATTCATCAGGAGCTTTGTCGGAAAATACACCCGTTTCCACGGGGACACCGACCGGTCTGAGAATATCGTGGATTTCACTGAGTAAACTCACAGCTTTTTCATCTCCTCCTCAAACGTTCTGATCATCGCTTCCTTACAAGGCCGGCGCGATGATGTTTTTGTAGGCTTCAGAAAAGGACGTGCGGGCTGATTGTGTTTTCCGTACTCGAGGATGTTGGCGATCTTGGCGTTGCTTTCTCCGTCAGAGCGAGGCTCGGCGAATCCGACTTTGATGTCGTGGTTGCCGTCTTTTCCGACCCGCACCTTCGTGATACCGAGAGAACGCTCCAGTTCGCCGGTGGAACGGCTTTCATATTTGGTTCCCTGTCCGATGGAACTGCTCAGGTTTGTTCTGAACTCTGCCTCTACGACCTTTGCGCCCACCTGCAAAGCTCTTTCCGTGATTTCGTCGGTGTGCCTGCCGAGCCTTGAAATCTTTTCAAGGAACTCGTCGGGCATTTTGACTTGCACTTTAGCCAACGCTGCTCTCCACCTTTTCCGCGAGAATTTCGAGATACATTCCGCGACCTCGGATGTTTTCAACTGACAGGATTTTGAATCGCTCTCCTTCGTAGTCAATGTATAAATCAGAGGTTACAATCACATCCGGAATCACACGGATTCGAAACAGATCTGTCGCCTGCGTAAAGGTCGAGAGATTTGCCCACCGTGCGCTGCCGTGCCGACCTTCACGGTAGCAACGCACCTTTGCGAGAATCAGCTCCGCGTCCTTGGTGAAGCCATCCTCATCCTTCTGTTTGTACAATTGTTTAATCAAAGCGAATCCGTTCATTTTTCCGTAGCTCATAATCAGACC
>JBGUUF010000290.1:0-4731 GCA_045133435.1 Acutalibacteraceae bacterium | reverse complement strand
TCAGCCCACAGATTACCCGATATTACACAGACGAACATAATAAAAAGCGCTTATCCTCGGATATTGAAAAGAAAATCCTGCCGCTGATGGTTGACGGCGATATGGCAATGCAGGAGATTTACCATTTGATTGTTTTTGACACAACGATCTCAGATGGTGCAAAACAGCGATTGACGAGCGGTTACCCGTTTTCCAACAGCGAAGAAAAAGCAGATTTCCTATGCGCTGTACTTTGCT
Organism: Acutalibacteraceae bacterium; assembly: GCA_045133435.1. GTDB lineage: Bacteria > Bacillota > Clostridia > Oscillospirales > Acutalibacteraceae > RUG762. Next base: position 4,494 of record JBGUUF010000290.1, on the reverse strand, counting down.
TTTCGATGGAGCGCAGTTTCATCAAACGCGAAGCCGGGAGCAAAAAGCTAAAGGAAGGAAAAGCCCTTTCTCCTATTGTAAACGACGTGATCTTTGGTGCTGATGTTCCCAAGCCGTGCCGCTGGTTCTGCGGCAGAGACAAAGAGCTTAAAGCGCTCCACGACCAACTGAGCGAAAACAGTAAAATCTTTTTGCAAGGCATACCGGGAATCGGCAAGAGCGAGCTTGCCAAAGCCTACGCGAAGAAACACAAAAAGGACTACACCAACATCATCTACATCAATTACTCCGGCAGTTTGAAGGCAGATATTGTCAATCTGGATTTTGCAGATGATTATAACGCAAGCGAGCCCGAAGCGGAGCGGTTCAGGCGACACAACCGTTTCCTGCGAAGCCTGAAAGTCGACAGTCTTATCATCGTTGATAACTTCAACGCCATTTCGACCGATGACGAGTTGTTGAGCGAAGTCCTCGCATACTCCTGCCGTATCCTGTTCACGACGCGCAGCCGCTTTGACGATTATGACACCTACACCATTGAAGAAATGCCAGACGAAGCGCTGCTTGAATTAACGGGCAACCTATTCACGGACGCAGACAAATATCAAGCGATTCTGAGCGAAATAATCCAAACGGTTCACGGTCACACCTTTGCCGTGGAACTGGCGGCACGTCTGTTAGAGGTCGGACTGCTAAAGCCGAAAAAGCTATTGAAGAAGCTGAAAAAAGAAAAAGCTTCTATGGACAGCGAGGATAGAATCAACGCCAAAAAAGACGGCAAGAGCAGCAAGGCGACCTACTACAAGCATATTCATACGCTGTTTTCGCTGTACAAGTTGTCAAAGTCCGAAAAGGAAATTATGTGCAATCTCTCATTAGCACCGAATAACGGTGTTACCTCAAACATCTTTGCGCTGTGGCTTAATCTCAAAAATCTAAATTTCATAAACGACTTGATTGAGAGAGGCTTTGTGCAGACATTACCCGGGCGAAGAATTGTCCTTCATCCGATGATTCGGGAGATCGCTATCGACGAAACAAAGCCCTCTGTCAAACGCTGCTCCACCTTGCTGAATTCTATTCAGTTTATTTGCAGACTGCACGGCATATATATCGCATATTATCATGAGCTGTTTGATACGGTGGTATCCATCACAGAGCTGATTATCAAAGATGACACGAACGCTTATCTGCTCTTTCTGGAAAATGCATTTCCGTACATGGAGAACTATCAATGCTTCCGGCACATGAGGAAGTTACTTGATGAAATGACTATGTTGCTGGCAGACGAATCTGTCGGAACCGTATCAGACCGCGCTTTGGTTATGGATTTCCGCGCATATTTAGAGGAGGACAGCGCTAAAGCAATTCAATACGAAAAGCAAGCCATTGACCTGATAGAAGAAATCAACGAAAACAACGCGCTGCTTGTTTCCAACCTTTACGCCAATATTGCCGCCAATTTTCGGGAAATCGGCGACAAACTGCTTGCCATGCGCTATATGAAGAAATGCATCGATATCACACAACAATACAGCTTGGTAACGCATGACGGCATCCCTCGGGTTTACACCTATGCTCTGCTGCTTGCCGAAACGGGGCAGCCACAAGAAGCATTAGAGCTTTTGAAAATGCTGTGCCAACTCATTGCGGAGAACCAATCCGATAAAAGTATGGATTACGGCGCTACATTGGAAGTGATGGGAACGGTCTGTTTATACATGAAAAATCCAATCCAAGCGGAGATTTACTACAAAAAAGCCCTCGATATTTATGAGTTGCACCTTGAATCGGATCCCGAACAAATTGAAGAAAAACGTCGAGAAATGGCACTGCTCCTACAAGCCGTACATATTATGAATCAATGAATCTATCACAGTCACGCACTACGGTGTGTGGCTGTTTTTTTGTCAAAAATGAGTCAATTCTCGGTCAATGTGTTTCCTTTCTGCTTGCGCTACAATCACCGTGTAAGGTGGTGAGTACATTGACACAATTTCTGACAACGGATACAGCGCTTCCGGCGTATATGGCGTACCCGAAATTCCTGTTTGAAATGATTGACCTCAGCGAAACGGCGAAGCTCGTTTACATCGTCCTGCTTGACCGTGCAAGGATTTCTCAGGCAAAAGGCGGTTGGGCTGACGAGCACGGCAATGTTTTTATCTACTATCCCATACGGGATTTAGCAAAAGTCGTGCATAAAAGCGAAATGTCGGTCAAAACAGCGTTATCTGCGCTTGAAAAGCAGCAGCTTATTTTTCGCAAGCGGCAGGGCGTCGGCAAGGCAAACCGTATCTATGTAAAGCTCCCTGTCGACAGAAATCTTTCCGCGAGACAGACAGAAAACTGTCCTTCTGACGGAAAGAAAACTGTCTGTCACATGGACAGAAAACTGTCCGGAAATAAAAATAAAGAGAGTAAAACAAATAAATCAAAAAGAAGGAGTAAAGCCTATGGCAAATTCCAAAATGTTTTTCTCTCTGATGGTGACATCACTGTTTTACAACGGACGGTGCCATCGTATATAGAGTACATAGAGCGGTTGTCGGCATATATGCAGTCCACCGGCAAAAACTATGCCGACCATGCCGCGACGATCCGAAGTTGGTATGATCGTGACAATCCTGCTCAGCCTTCAAGAAATTATGAATGCGAGGATGATGAAAGCTTATGAGCTCTATCAACAAAATTCTCGGCGGATTGTTTCCGCACCGAGAACCAAAAGAGGACGAGTACATCAATGAAGCCGACGGGCTAATTTACTGTGCTAAGTGCCGCACGCCGCGGCAGTGCGTGATCCAACACGGCGATCGTATCGTTACGCCGCCGGTTATGTGCGACTGTCAGCGGACAGCGGAAAAAAAAGAGGAAGCCGCGTTTCAAAAACGCCAAGAAGAATTTCGTATCGAGCGAATGAAGGCAAGCGGCTTGCAGGACAGGTATCTGCACGATTACACCTTTGCAAACGACAAAGGCTACAATCCCGAAATCAAAAAAGCTCAACGGTATGTAGCCGAGTGGGCTATGATGAAGGAGAATTGTATCGGGCTTTTACTGTGGGGCAATGTCGGAACAGGCAAGACGTTTATCGCCGCCTGCATTGCCAATGCTTTGATTGAAAAGGGCGTTTCGGTTTTGATGACGAACTTTTCAAAAATCCTGAATTCGCTATCTGCCATGTTTGATGTTGACCGCAACAAATTCATCGAAAGCTTCAACCGCTACAGCCTGTTGATCATCGACGATCTCGGCATTGAGCGCAATTCCGAGTTTGCGTTGGAACAGGTGTTCAATGTGATCGATAGCCGATACCGCAGCAAGAAACCGTTGATCGTCACAACCAATTTAACGCTGGACGAGTTGAAGCACCCGAAGGATTTAGCGCACGCGAGGATCTATGACCGCGTTTTGGAGCGCTGCGTTCCACTCAAAGTAAATCGCCAAGACATCCGCCAGCTCAACGCGGCAAATACATTACGATCTGCAAAGAAATTGTTTTCAACGGAGGAAGAAGGATGACCAAGGAAGAGTTACAGGCAAAGCACCGTTTGGAAGAAGCGCAAGCGCGAAATCGCCAAAAGGAGCGAAAAGCACGGACGCGAAGATTGATTCAGGAAGGTGCGATTTTGGAAAATGTTATGCCCGAAATCAAAAACATGAATCCGGAAGAAATCAAGAATTTTCTGTTGCAACGTCTGTTTTTTGGTAACAGGTAGCCATATAATGATTCCCGAAGGGCGCACTTACTCACCACTCGTAAAACGAATGGTGGTACTGCCTTGGCGGCAGCCGTGCGCTCTCCGAGGGTTTACGGCTTATTGAAAGCCTATTTTTGAAAGGACTGTTGTTATGGCGATTTATCATTTAGAAGCAAAAGCCGTCAGTCGCGGCTCCGGGCGAAGCGCAGTTGCAGCCGCCGCATATATGAGTTGCTCCGAAATTCACAATGAATACGACGGCGTGACACATGACTTTACGCGCAAAAGAGGTCTTGTTTGGCAACAGGTTTTTTTGCCGAAAAACGCGCCGCCCGAATGGATGGACAGAAGCGTTTTGTGGAACGCGGTTGAAGCCGCGGAGAAATCCAAAGACAGCCGACTCGCGCGAGAATTGGTCGTCGCCCTGCCGGTTGAGCTTGACAAAACGCGGTGGATAAAATTGCTGACGGAGTATATTCAAGAAAATTTTGTTGCAGACGGAATGTGCGCCGATGTCGCCATTCACGATACCGACGGTCACAATCCCCACGCGCATATTTTGCTGACCGTCAGACCGCTGGACGACAAAGGCAAATGGCAAAACAAAACCGAAAAGGAATATCTCTGTGTCAAAAACGGCGAAGAAAAAGGCTTCACTTCTTCGGAATTCCAATCCGCAAAATTGGAAGGCTGGGAGAAGCAATATCAATATTTTGTCGGTAAAAAGAAAGCGTATCTGCCGCCGTCAGAAGCGAAAAAGCACGGCTATGAGCGCGTCAATAAATATCCGAAA
>JBGUUF010000289.1:0-4539 GCA_045133435.1 Acutalibacteraceae bacterium | reverse complement strand
CCATCAAAAAGAACTCAAAAAATATGAACAGCAGGCTCAGCCCGTAGCCGAATATAACCCCGTAAGCAATGGGGTGCTTTTCTATGAATTTTGTCATAATATTAACGCTCCTTTATAGCATCATCTGAATGTATCACACATCCACTCAGAAAATAATTCCGGCTCTTCAAATTGAGGGTAATGCGCCGAATTTTTAAATATTACCATTTCCCGCGTTTCATGCCCGGATATATTATTTAAATACTCCTCAGCTGCTTTCGGAGAAGTCATTCCGTCATATTTTCCCATGACAAAATAAACCGGTATGTTGATCTCCGTAACAATGTCAGAAACAGGCTTATTCACTGTTTCCATAGTCAACTCATCCTGATATTTAATCAGTGAGGTAAAAAATCTGACAGCATCCAATAAATTGTACTCACTGCCAAAGAAAAATCCCCGGTAGTAATCGCTATTCTCATCTATTTGCCTTGCCGCAAAGCCGTACTCCTTTACATATTCACGCGGGGCAATCATTTTTCCTTCAGAAACTTGGACTTCTACGCTCTTTAAGTATGTCACATCCTCCGTATTTCCTGCTTCTTCCGCCGCTTCAATACATTTTTGAAGACTGTCAAGCTCACTCTCAACAGTATTTGACAACTGTCCTATTCCAACATACGCGCGATACAATTCAGGTCTTTTCGCCGCTGCCATGGTCGCAATGTAAGTACCGTATGAATGTCCCGCCAGGATAACCTTATCCTGATTCAAGTATTCTTCAATGTACTCAGTGAGCGAAATTAAATCCTCAACGTGGGTTTCCGCAGTCACATCAGAATAGTCTGTTCCGAACTTATATGATTTTCCGCTTCCACGCTGGTCATAATGTACAATGGTAAAATTCTCTTCCAAGTCACCTTGATATTTGCGTGCATACGGTATTTCGGAACAGCACGGTCCGCCGTGCACAAACAAAACTACTGGATTGTCGGCATCTTTGCCTCGAATCATAAGTTGAAGGTCAACGTCATTAATTCTTACCTTTCGCAGTTCACTGATACTGTTTTCACCTTTAATCCCGGGTGTCCATGTCGGATGAAAAAATGCTGTCACCAGCAATAAAACCATTATAATCGCAGCGCATATTATTACCCTTTTTAGTTTAGTTTTCTTCTCCATCTCAAAAATCTCCTCATTTCAATGTTATTGCATCAACTCAAGCATGATTTTGGGACCGAGCACTGTCATGGAATTGTCCATAGTTGACGGAAGATTTGAGAGGATGACCACGCCGACTTTCTTTTCGCGGTTGAAGCCAATGTAGCTGTTGAAGTTGGAAGTTACGCCGTTGTGCCATGTGATGCCGTTTTGGGTATCGAGCTTCCAGCCCATGCCGATCTCGTCAATTCGTATATTCATTTTTTCATGGGTGGCATCATTCGCATCCACCTTTTTCAGGCTCTTGAAGGAGTTTACCGCATAGTCCTCATCGGTGGTCATGCAGAATTCCAGATACTTCGCCATGTCCTCGATGTCGGAGATTATCGCGCCTGCGGGGATATAACCGTCGCCCTCTGCCCAGTTCAAGTAGCCGCTCAGATTTCCTTTGCATGTCCGAACCTCAGTGTCCAAAAGCCCTAATTCGTCCGCGATAAAATCATTCATCATCTCGGTGAAATCCTCGCCGTACACCGATTCAAGCACCAATCCTACAACCGATATACCAAAGTTGGAGTATACAAATTTATGCTCCTCGTCCTTGATATTGGCGCTCTTTACCTTGTCGAGAATCTTATCCTTGCCTATGCCGTAAAAATCGTTCTGCTGACCGTTCAGCGTGTTGCTTATCATCTGACTGTCAAAATAATACCCCTTATATCCCGAAGTATGTGTCACCAAGTCGCGAATCGTGGGGTAATTCTTCCCCGCCTCCAAATCGAGATATTTGTCTATCGTGTCATCGAGGGAGATCTTGCCTTCCCCCACCGCCTTAGACACAAGCATCGTGGCGAAGGTCTTGCTTATAGAGCCGATCTCATAATCATAATCCGTGCGTTCAAGCTCCGCCCCGTCCTTGCCATAGACATGATACGACACCTCGCCGTTATTGATGATGGCAACCGAGATTTTTACATTGTCGTCATTTTCCGTGACATAATTTATCATATCATCGGAAGTCATGCTTGTGAGTTTATTAAGCTGATTCATCTGATATGCCAAAAATATTCCGCCGCCCAGAATTGCCGCCGCTGCTATGCCTATTATTATCCACATAATTTTTCTTCTCATAATGTTACCTTCTTTCTGAAATTTATCTATTTATTCAAAAAACGACAGCACCATTTTGCTGAATTCCTTGGGATTATCCATGAACATGCTATGTCCTGTATTCTCTATTATCACAAAATTCTTATCGGGTGCAGTTATTTTGCCGTAATATTCCCTGGCAGCCTCCTGAGGCACCATGTAATCATTCGACCCCGCAATAAAATAAACGGGGAATTCGTACTCACTGTCCATCTCATTCAAATCAAAGCCAAAGAATGCGTAATCCATGAGTGACTTTTGGGATGCGAAAAATTCCGATGTATCGGACATCTGCATAAACCATCCTATATCCTGCATATTCATCTGCGGTGAGGAGATACCTGCCCATATCTGACCGAGCGAGGATATTTCGCCCTCCGCGGCAAGATATTTTTGTGAGAGCGTTGCGGTGGTCATCAAATCGTTGAGGTTGATATCATCATAGCTTTCAACCTCGCGCATACGGCAGAGCGCGGCTTCCAGCTTCTCGGCGTCCTTTTTGTTCTTGGAGGAAGCGACAGCCAAAGCCTTCTCGCCAACAATGATTTTACCTTCAAAGAGATTATTAACGCACTGGCTCACGCCTATATAAGCCGACACCTTCTCGGGATGATTCTTTGCATACAACGTGCCGAGGACAGTTCCCCACGAATGTCCCATAATTACGACCTTATCCTGCCCGAAGCGTTCGCAGGCATAGTCGACGATAGCGTCCAAATCGCTCTCAAGCTGTTCAACTGTGAGGTTGGCAACGCTCCTGCCGTTCGCATAATACGTCCGACCGCAGCCGCGCTGGTCGTAATTGATGACCGTGAATTTCTCCTCGATCGGCTGTTGATAATACGGCGCGACATATCCCATCGGACTGGCAGGACCGCCGTGGACGAATATCATCACGGGGTTTGAGGTGTCCTCGCCGCGGATATTGATGTACTGCTGAATGCCGTTGATTTGTATGTATGTGCTTTCGTCGATACCTGTCGATGATTTGATTTTATACTTCGAGCCATTGACCGCGCGCGCCGTGAATATCACTATCGCGAAGAGAATAACAATTCCCACCAGCACCGCCAAAATTATTCCTGCAATTTTCATCATTTTCTTCAGCATCTCCATTTCTGATTTACTCCTTTTGAAAATCTCCGATTTTCTCGCTAACTTTATTTTACGATATACACTGTATTCTTTTCAAACAAGCCGAATGCAAAACCCAATTTAAAATAAAACGGCATGTTTTCATATGCCTCGAAGCTGGTTCTTTCAAGAAAATCCTCCAGCGACAGCTCCTCGATATATCCGTAGGGATTGGCAACCGTTATTTTATCATTCGGAACGTCCATGCCGATTATCAGCGAATAATGCAGCGTCCACGCGTCCTCATATTTCGCCGCCCACTCAAACGGCACGGGGATGCCCTTTGCAAGGCTGTCATAGACCTTGTCTATCAGCTCGGTATTAGAGAGATAGCTGTGCATTGTGGTTTTGTACTGCGGGAACTGCTTGTTCATCTCCTCGCAGAAGGACTTGCCTGTGGAGGTCACGACCTTGCCGTACTGCTCATACAGCGATTCTTCGGTAATACTGCCGCCGTCCCACGCGGAGAACATCTCTATTACGGCATAACCGCAGGAAACCTCCTGTGTTATCACCTCGACGTTATCGACCGACACCGCTTCTTTGTACTTTTCATCGGTATAAACAGAGGAAATATCGTCCTGCATTTTCTGCGTTTTATTCTCCACAACTGCCGTCATTACGCCGATTGTCACCAATGCTATTGCTACAATCGCCGCCAATGTGATACCTATTACCATAAGTTTTTTCTTCATAATAATTTACCTCTTGTTTAAAAATTCAAATTAATCTATCACCAGATTTTCCATTGATTTGTTGCCAGTCACTTTTTCCCCTAAATGATTTGCCCATTTCTCCGTGAAAAAGGAAAAATACGACAATCGTTGTTCCTTTCTCTTTTTATTGTAATACGGCAAAAATCCCCACAGCGTAGAGGGTATTCCAATTACTATCAGATAAAGTGGTCCTAAAATCAATGATTGTATCGTATGACCGTATTCATGCACAAGCAATCTTGCCGAGAGCTCCTCCATGGTATATTCGTCTTTTAGCTTGTCATAAAAATACGGTTCTTTGGTGACAAAGACAAACAAGCCCAACGAAACACTTGATTTGCCTTTCCATTCGGTTATTACTGCTCCGTGATAAAAATAATGCTTATCACCGATATGCAGC
>JBGUUF010000288.1:0-2050 GCA_045133435.1 Acutalibacteraceae bacterium | reverse complement strand
CGTTCCATCCAATTAAATTGCAAGCCTTACTTTTCCATTGACTTTATCTTATCTCTAAGCTCCGCCGCGAGTTCGTAATTTTCACTGTTGACGGCCTCGGTAAGCTGTTTCTTCAAATCAGCTATCTGACTTTCGTTGCTCTGCTCGGTAGTTACCTTTGAGTGCTTTCCGCAGTGTACCGTGTTGCCGTGAATTTTTCTGACTGTCGGCGCCAGTTTTGCTCGAAATTCGGTGTAACAATTCGGACAGCCGGCCTTGCCGCTCTTGGCGATCGAGCTGAAATCCGAGCCGCAGACCGAGCAGCGTTTACCCGAACCGATAGACGGCATCGCGCTGAATCCTCCAAATGGCGAACTGAGCAGGCTGCTCACGAGGTCGAATCCGCTCATCGGGCTGAACATACTGTCGAAGTTGAACATCGAGCCGAATGCACCACTGTTCTGCATCTGAGCCGCACACTCGGGGCAAAGGTGGTATTCATGCACCTCACCGTTAACATTTGTCTTGATATAAGCCGTAGCTTCGTTTTTCTTGCAGTTTTCACACATCATAAAATCTTCATTCCCTTTCCAAAAATTTAATTTATTGATTTTAATTATTGACTGATTGTGCTTTTGATAAGCATTTGCTTTAAAACTCCCGCTCGGGCGGTATCGCGATATTCTATCGGCAGTGCCTTGTATGCGCTGTCTCCGCACGCCGCAAGCATTAACTCCGCCGCCGCTGTGCCGAGTATTCTGCGGTCGGCAAGATTGATTATCAGCATTCGCGCCGTGCCGCTGTCCACGCTGTCGCCGATGCTGTTGACCACATGCATCATTGCCGACGGACCGCTCACCTGCACTCGGGTTATGCGGATATATCCGCCGCCGCCGCGTCTGCTCTCTACCATATACCCTTGCTCGGGAGTAAATCGGGAGGTGATCACATAATTTATCTGACTGGGCACGCAGCCCATTTGGTCAGCCAGCTCATTGCGGCGAATCTCCGCCGTGCCATCGCGGCTGTCCAGCATCTCTAAGATGTAACGCGCCACCTGTTCACTCATTCTCATTAAAACTCATCTCCTGCAAAAGATCAATTTATCTTTAGTTTGTCTTTGACTTTCTTTGACCTTTTGTAATTCTTATTATACTCAATAGTCAGAGAAAGTCAAAGTCAGAAAAAGTCGAATTTATTTTGATTTTAATTTCAAATCTTTTTAAATCTCGCGAATTCTTCGTTTTTCTTAATTTTTCGCGATTTTTATATATTCGAGCGTAACTTTAAAGGTCAAAAAATCATATATCAGATTTTGACCTTATAAAACAAAAAAATCCCGACAGCCTGTCCTTTCGGGCAAACTGCCGGGATTTCAATAAATCAAATTAAATTACTTACGCCGCAGCCAAATTATGCAAGCTCTGCAAAGTACTTAATTGTACGAACCATCTGGCTTGTGTAAGAATTCTCGTTGTCGTACCAGGAAACAACCTGTACTTCATAGAGATCATCAGCAATCTTGCAAACCATTGTCTGAGTTGCATCGAAGAGAGAGCCGTACTTCATGCCGATAACGTCAGAAGAAACGATCTGGTCCTCGTTGTAGCCGAAGGAAGCAGAAGCAGCAGCCTTCATAGCAGCGTTGATGCCTTCCTTAGTTACGTCTGTGCCCTTAACAACAGCTGTGAGGATTGTTGTAGAACCTGTGGGAACAGGATCTCTCTGAGCAGAACCGATGAGCTTGCCGTTGAGCTCGGGGATAACAAGACCGATAGCCTTAGCAGCACCTGTGGAGTTAGGAACGATGTTAGCAGCACCTGCTCTTGCTCTTCTGAGGTCACCCTTTCTGTGAGGACCGTCGAGGATCATCTGATCACCTGTGTAAGCATGGATTGTGCTCATGATACCGCTCTGGATAGGAGCATAGTCGTTGAGAGCCTTAGCCATAGGAGCGAGGCAGTTTGTTGTGCAGGAAGCAGCAGAGATGATCTTGTCCTCAGCTGTAAGAGTATCCTCGTTTACGCTGAAAACGATTGTCTTGAGGTCGTTGCCTGCGGGAGCAGAAATA
>JBGUUF010000287.1:0-4146 GCA_045133435.1 Acutalibacteraceae bacterium | reverse complement strand
CTGAAAAGGAGGGTGTTATGAAATATATTGTAGAGCAAATTCCCGATGGCGAAGATGAGCTGATTTTGAGGTATCAAAAACTGACGCAGGAAGTGGAAAGCATTTTAAATTTCATAAATTCCGCGCAAAGAAAACTCGTCGGTTTAAAAGACGGCACGCAGATCATCATTGATGTGCCGCAGATATTGTATATCGAGAGCGTGGACAGGAAAACCTTTGTATACACGGCAGAGGATGTTTGTCAGGTCGAATTCTCGCTAGTCCAGCTTGAGCAGATACTCAATACAATAAACTTTTTTCGATGCAGTAAGTCGATGATAATTAATATCGACAAAATAGTGCAGTTGAAGAGCCTTGCGTCCAACCGAATTGACGCGACATTGCGCAACGGTGAGCATATAATAATTTCGAGAACCTATGCTTCGGAGTTTAGAAAAAGGTTAAAAGGAGGGAGCGGCGATGAATAAAAAACTGAGAAGACTTTTTGAGTATTATATAACCAAAAAAATCGGAACCGAAATTAAATGCTGTCTTATATTTCTCTATATTCTGTGTTTTTATTGCGGATATAGATGGCTCGGCGGAGTTATGAAGGCTGACGTTATACATATGCTGGAAATGCTGTGGCTGCCATACATAATAGGATGGATACAGGTGCTTTTACATTTAGATTTTAACGAAGTGGATAATTTAAGATTGAAAGAGTGGGCATTCATTCTGCTGAGTTCGGTTGTATATACTGTCGCTGCGTATTTTTTCGGATGGTTTGATAAAAACATATTGGTTGATATAGGATTTGGGTTCTATATGGTGGCTGCGTATCTTTGTACGTTTTTGATTTACAAAATCAAACGATTTATTGATGCTAAACATTTGAATGAGGATTTGAAACGCTTTCAGGAGAGAAGAGCGAAGGACGAAAATTTTAACTGAAAAAGGAGAAGAATATGGAACATAAGGACTATGCAAAATTAAAGAAACTGTTCATTATCGGAATTATCTTTGCGGCTGTAACTATGTTCGGCGGTGAAATGCCTATCGGCTGGACGGTCTACCCGGAGGTCGATAACGAGGTATCAGCAATGTTAATTGGCTGCGGAAATTTGACCTTGATACAGCTTGTATGCGGTGTGTTTTTCGGCGGCATAGGCATACCTCTTCAGTATTACGGATATAAAGCAATAGGCATCATCGCAGAAAACGGCGGCTGTAAGAAATGCGGCAAGCTCATACATATTGGAGCAAAGGCAATCGCTTTTTTGGGCGGTACCGTCCATATAATCTGTGTCGCACTTATGTTTGTGTGCCGTATGGAGCAAACTAATAGCATTCATCAGATTCCGCAGAGCGTGGTCGATTTTGCGATATGGCTTGTATTGCCTATAAGCGTGTTTTTTATGGCAGTTTATATACCTATGACGATTGCGATGATGATTCCTGTTATCAAGGGCAAAACGATATTCCCGAAATGGGCGTTTGTCTTCAACCCGATATTTTTCAAAATATTCCTCAATGCACTTTCTTTCGTCGCCCCGAATACGGAACTTATGAATGCGATAAGAATGAGCAATATGGGGCTTGGCTCGCTGGTGACCTTTACAGGCTTGCTGATACTTCTGGTAAGGTATTATAAAAAATCATCAAAAATCGGCAGGTAAGAATTAATTGCGCAATTGACTTATTAAAAAGCGGAGTGGGAAACTGCTCCGTTTTTTTACTTGGGTGAAATGCATTTAGCATTAATAGAATAAAATTGCAAGTCAGGTACAAAACATTTATTTATATATAACAAATAACTATTGAAAATTCAGATAAAATCGCTTATAATATTAATCACAAGGTCAAAAAGAAAGGATATCGACATATGGAACAAAAAGAACGCAGAGTTGGAACAGTATCAAGGGGCATTCGCTGTCCCATCATCCGTGAGGGGGACGATCTTGCAACCATTGTCACCGAGAGTGTGCTTGCTGCCGCGGAATCTGACGGATTTTCACTGAATGACCGCGATGTTATCGCACTCACCGAGTCAATCGTGGCGCGCTCTCAAGGCAACTATGCCACAGTTGACGACATTGCGGCTGATGTAAAGGCGAAGCTCGGCTCGGATACTATCGGTGTTATTTTCCCGATTCTTTCGCGCAATCGCTTTGCTATCTGCCTGCGCGGAATCGCAAAGAGTGTAAAGAAAATCGTCTTGATGCTCAGCTATCCATCCGACGAGGTGGGCAATGAACTGGTAAGTCTCGATAAGATAGACGAAGCCGGGGTAAATCCCTACAGCGACGTTCTCACGTTGGAGCGTTATCGTGAGTTGTTTGGCGAGAACAAGCACGAATTTACCGGTGTGGATTATGTGCAGTATTACGGCGATTTGATTCGCTCCTGCGGTGCAGAGGTCGAGATAATTTTTGCAAATCAGGCAAAGGCGATACTTGATTATACTGACTGCATCCTCACCTGCGACATTCACACCCGCGCACGAACCAAGCGAATTTTGAAGGCGGCAGGCGCAAAGGTAGTCTGCGGTCTGGACGAGATCATGAATGCTCCCGTAAACGGCAGCGGCTGTAATGAACAGTACGGTCTGCTCGGCTCGAATAAATCCACTGAGGATAAGGTCAAGCTGTTTCCCCGCGACTGCCGACCGCTCGTGCTTGATATTCAGTCGCGCATCCTCGCCGCAACAGGAAAGCACGTTGAAGTCATGGTTTACGGCGACGGCGCATTCAAGGACCCGAAGGGTAAGATTTGGGAGCTTGCCGACCCGGTAGTATCTCCCGCATTTACCGACGGTCTTATCGGCACACCGAACGAGCTGAAATTGAAGTATCTCGCTGACAACGATTTCAAGGACTTGTCGGGCGAGGCTCTTAAAGATGCTATCTCTGCAAGCATCCGCGCTAAGAGCGGCAGTTTGGTGGGCAATATGGCATCTCAGGGCACAACACCCAGACAGCTTACAGACCTCATAGGCTCGCTTTGCGACCTGACAAGCGGCTCAGGCGACAAGGGTACTCCCGTCGTGCTGGTGCAGGGATATTTTGACAACTACACTAACTGATCAATTCACATAAAACGGAGGATTTACATAATGCAGAACAATAAGCGCCCCGAAACAATGAAACGTATCAATACAACAGAGCTTGCAAATGCTTTTATTGAGGAACAGGTTGCAGCCGTCCGCGAACAGGTCGGCGACAAGAAGGTACTTCTCGCACTTTCCGGCGGTGTAGATTCATCGGTCGTCGCAGCATTGCTTATCAAGGCGATCGGTCAAAACTTGGTTTGCGTGCATGTAAACCACGGTCTGCTCCGCAAGGGAGAGCCTGAGCAGGTCGTTGAGGTTTTCCGCAATCAGATGAACGCAAATCTTGTCTATGTTGATGCCGTTGACCGCTTCCTCGACAAGCTGGCAGGCGTTGCCGAACCCGAAAAGAAGCGCAAGATAATTGGCGCAGAGTTTATTCGCGTATTCGAGGAAGAGGCAAGAAAGCAGGAGGGCATTGAATTCCTCGCACAGGGAACTATCTATCCCGACATCATCGAGAGCGACGGCGTCAAGGCTCATCACAATGTCGGCGGTCTGCCTGAAGACCTGCAGTTTACACTTGTAGAGCCGCTCAAGTTCCTCTACAAGGACGAAGTAAGAGTAGTCGGAAAGGCACTCGGTCTGCCCGACGGTATGGTATATCGTCAGCCGTTCCCGGGACCCGGTTTGGGAGTTCGATGCCTTGGAGCTATCACACGCGACCGTCTGGAGGCAGTCCGCGAGTCGGATGCTATTCTGCGTGAGGAATTTGCAAAGAACGGTCTCGAGGGCAAGGTCTGGCAGTACTTTACAGCCGTTCCGGATTTCAAGTCGGTCGGTGTAAAGGACGGCAAGCGTACCTTTGCATACCCCGTGATAATCCGCGCAGTCAATACAGTTGACGCAATGACCGCGACCGTTGAGGATGTTCCATTTGCACTTCTTCAGCATATCACCCAGCGCATTACCAATGAGGTCGAGGGAGTCAATCGTGTACTTTATGATTTGACACCAAAGCCCGTCGGAACGATCGAGTGGGAATAATCCGAAAAACGGAAAAGTGCTGATATACCAATGGTTTTTGGCACCCCAAAGCCGTTTTTGAGGACAAAATG
>JBGUUF010000286.1:0-2147 GCA_045133435.1 Acutalibacteraceae bacterium | reverse complement strand
CCTTTGTATTTTTGGGCAGTACGACACATATTTTCCGTACCGAAGCCGTGATTTACCGCGTCCTCCTTAGATGTGACGGCGATCTTGTCAGAATCCTGCTTTGCGGGATTTCGGAACGTGAGCATGTGCATTGACCTGTTGTTGGTAATGGTTATGCTTATTATCCTGCGTTCCTCGGGGCAGTCGGAGGGTATTCCCTCGATCGCATTGTCAAGCGCATTGGCGAAAATCGTGCATATATCTATCGCTGCAATATTCAGCTCGGGCGGCAGCATGCCGTCGATTTCGATTTTAATACCCAGTCTCGCCGCCTGTGCGTATTTTGCATTAACTATCGCGTCGGCGGTGTCGTTGCCGGTGCGAAGCTCACTTGCGGTGGACTGCATTTCCTCCGACAGCCCGCCTATGTAATTTTTAACACCCTGTAGATCTCCGTTTTCGGCAAGCTGTGACAGCATGAGCAGATGATTCTGCATATCGTGGCGGATTCTCCGCGTCTCCCTCTGCTGAATCCGGTAATTTCTGAACTGTTCCACCTGCGCATTGAGATAATATTCATTGAGAGCGGCGGTCTGTGTGAAGTATTTGACGCGGTACTCCTGCACAAGCATTATAATCACAGCCATATCCATAATGAGCAGCACTGCCAAAACTAAAAATATCAAAAATCTGCTGTTGTATACCATATCTAAAAACGCCTGTACGCACAGAAGTACAAAATATCCATACCCCATTCCGATATAAAAACCTGTGGATTTCTTGTGGCTGCCCGGAACAAAATACAGCGGATATTTTTTATACAGCCGATAAAGTGTCAGGCAAATAACCACCATAATAGTAACAAATGTAAGTTCTACCGCGAGTACCGTATAATTAATTTCATTATTTTTAAAAATGAAACTTGTTGATTCCAAAACAGGGTCTATAGATCCGTATATGATATGCAATATACACATAGGAATCATATATATGCCCATTATCAGACCCATTATGGGGAAGCACAAAAATATATCCCGAATTTTCGGCTTGCTGTCGAGCATGGCAAACATGATGCAGTAACTCAGCATATTTAACGAGCTAAAATCATCATTCCATATAGTCAATACCGATAGTATCAGCACCATTGGAATCACCACTGCCAACGCGCGCTTGATGGAAGCCTTGTCAGTGCGGTCCATTCGCCCGAACACAAACCTCCCGGCTACATACACCGTGACCAGTTCTTCTAAACACGAAAAAAGATAGTAGAAATATTCAATAATTATTTGCTGCATGATTATTCCTCCTTGACCATTATTATATCACCGCACCAACTGTCTTTTACTTTAACAAAATATTTGAGTTCATACGAAGTCTGTCCCGCCGCAATCGCCGCATGGATCTCCTCGATCTCCTTAACGGCGGCTTCTTCCGTCTCGTAGAAGCCAAGTATCACAGTGTGGTCGCCGAATAACCCGCGATCATCAACGCCGTTGAGCAAACATGCAGGCTGTTTCTTTGTGGGGAAAGCGATAGGTGAAACCGAAAACTTGTAGCAGGTGAATATATTCTTGCCGTCGTGGGTCTTGATGGTTATGGCACGGTTGCCGTTTATGACGGGCGGCAGCTTTTGGGCTTCGGATTTCGGCAGGTCAGCATTTTCTTTGAGCAGGTGATCGGTGGTAACTCCGAAGATCTCACTCAGCATGATGATTTTGCCGAGTTCGGGCACAGCGCTGTCGGTTTCCCATTTAGAAATAGATTGGCGGGATACCTGTAATTTTTCTGCGAGAGCCTCCTGTGACATTCCGTGCTCGGTGCGAAGCTTGTAAATTTTTTCTCCTAATGACATAATGAAATTCTCCTTTTACTTTTCTTTTGGGACTGAGTGCATATCCGCCCTCAACCGACATTTTAAATATATAATAAATTTGGATTTTTGGCTATCAACCCGGCTTGGAAATTTCGCAACTGGTAGTTGCACCCCCGTAAATAGGGTATTTTCGACAGTCATCAACAATGGATTTCCAAAGGGGTCAAGGGTAGATCATAATATGAAGTGTGTAAAAAATAGACATCATGAGATCCCGGTGGTAAAATGTAAGTGCGACCAAACATTTAGGAAGGAAAAACATGATGTCATACACGCATTTTACCATAGAGGAAAG
>JBGUUF010000285.1:0-3527 GCA_045133435.1 Acutalibacteraceae bacterium | reverse complement strand
CGTCCGTCAGCCAAAGCCGCGCAGAGCATGGCGCGGTGTGCGGCACTCTTTGATGGCGGAATGTTTACCGTGCCGCGAAGCATGCCACTCGTGCATTTGCAAATGTCTCTATCCATTATTGTACTCCTTTTTTCACGAATTCAAGCATGTCAGCGCACTTGATTTTGTATACAAACGAATCGCCGATTGATTTCAGCAGTACGATGTTCATGCTGTCGCCGCGACGTTTCTTGTCGAGCATTGCCGCGTCACAGATTTCCTCGGCGGTAAATTCGCAGGAGGTCGGCATGCCGCAGTTTTTGAGCACGGCTTCAATTCGGTCTGCCGTGCCTGACTGCGTCAATCCTGCGGCTTCGCCCGCTCTCGCCATCATCAGCATGCCGATGCCCACTGCCTCGCCGTGTGCATATTTGGTAAAGTTGCAGCACTTCTCGATTGCGTGCCCCAGAGTGTGACCGAAATTCAGCAGCATGCGTTCGCCCGATTCGCGCTCGTCGCGCTCGACAACGCCGCTCTTTATCTCAATTGAACGCGCGGTCAGCTCTTCGATCATATCCATGTCGGTGCCGTGCTTTTCTATCAATTCAAACAGCTCGGCGGATTTGATACAGCCGTGCTTTATTATTTCCCCGAATCCGTCGGTGATGTATCGCGGTGGGAGTGTGTTCAGCGTGTTAACGTCTGCGATGACGAGACATGGCTGCCAAAAGCTGCCCACGAGGTTCTTGCCGCATTCTAAATCTATACCGGTCTTGCCGCCGACCGACGAATCGTTCTGCGAGAGGACGGTAGTGGGGATCTGCACGAATTTGATGCCGCGCAGATAGGTCGCCGCCGCAAATCCGCACATATCGCCCGTAACGCCGCCGCCGAGAGCAACGGCAAAATCAGTGCGCGAAAGCTCGGCTGATGCCATTGCGGCATACATGCCCTCGATCGCGGTCAGACGCTTGTTCTCCTCGCCGGCGGGGAATACGTGCACAAATACCTTGTACCCCTCGGTTTCGAGTGAAGCTTTGACTTTGTCTGCGTAAAACGGCGCAACATTGCTGTCGGACACGATAAGTGCGCGCTCGGATTTTGGAACTACGCTCTTGATCAATTCACCGCACTTGTCCAGCGCGCCTTTTTCTATAATAACGTCATACGGAATGCCCGCATTTACATGAATAATTCTGCTCATTCTCCAAGCTCCTCCTTAACTCTGCGCCCTCTCGCCAGCATTTCCTCCAGATGCGCCTGATCGCCTGACTTGATAGCGTCGCATATTTCGGTTATATTTGCAATCAACAGGTCGAGCTCATCGGTGAGCGCGTCGGAATTTTGAAGGAAAAGCTCCGCCCACAGATGTTCGTTCAGACGTGCCACGCGAGATACGTCGCGATAGCTGCCCGCCGAAAATCCCCTGTGATTAAGGCATTGCGGACTCTGCACATATGCATTCGCCAGAACGTGCGGAAGCTGGGAGGTGAATGCGATCATCTTGTCGTGCTCGGCGGGGGAGCACACCACATGCATGCCGAAGCCTGTCTGCTCGGCGAATTTGATGAGCCAATCGACCTCATTCGAGGTGCTGTCATCGGTGGGGGTGATGATGAAGCTCGCGCCCTTGAAAAGCTCGGCTTCGCTGTTGAAGTAGCCGCCCTTCTCCTTGCCGGCCATCGGATGAGTGCCCACGAATACAAAGCCGTATTTCTCAGCAATGGGGGGCATTTCCTTGCATATGTAGCGCTTGATGCCCGAAACGTCGATGACCAATGCGCCTTTCTTGAGCTTGCCGCCTATCTGCTCCATGTATTCCACGGCTTCCTCGGGATAAAGACCGAGGATGACCATGTCCGCGTCGCCGATGTTGTCGTCGGTTAACTCCTCATGGACCGCACCGTCGGCAATCGCCTGCAATGTGGTGGAGTGGGTGCGATTTTTTGCCAATACGCGGTAATCGGTGTATTGAGAGATAGCTTTTGCGAGAGAGCCGCCTATCAATCCCAGACCGATGATCGCTATGTTCTTAATTTCTATCATAATATGACCATTCCTTTTGAATTTATTGGAAAATGATAAAATAATTGTTACCTTTAATAATACTAAATTCGTGTAGGAATGTCAAGATACTTTAGCACATTAATACTTTTAACCGCGAAATCTGACGAATAATAAAAAAGCCCGGCGATTCGGGGTGAAATTCCAATCGCCGGGCAAATGTTATTTTGCCGTATTGATTTCTGATGATGAATTTTTTCCGCAGACCGCACGCTGTACCGATATGGTAGTTAACGTGTCGCCAAGCTGGGTGAAAAATGCCGCGGTAAGCTGAAGATCTTCTTCGGACAGCTTGCATGCAATGGAATTTGCAAGCGCGGTTATTCCGAATGTCAGCTCACATGAATTCATAAAAATCGCCTCTTTTTCAGTTTATGCGGTATGTCCGCAAAGGTTCGTGAAAAATAAAACACCGCATTTCATTATCGTAGGAAAATGCGGTGTCAGCGATTGATTTTTGGATTGTCGGTAAGTCCTAGGAGGTAATCGACCGATACGTTGTGAAATTGCGAAAGTCGAATCAGAATGTCGGTGGGGATGTCGCGCTGTCCAAGCTCGTAGTTGCTGTAAACCTGCTGTGAGCAGTTGAGAGCCTGTGCCATCTGCTTCTGCGTAATGTCGTGGTCTTCACGCAGATTTCGTATTCTGTTATACATACGCACCGCCCTTTCCCAATACTTGCCAAAATGATTATAATTTACTGCAAATCGTTGTGTGGATTTTTACCGCAATTTGCAGTAAATGGAAATTATAGATGAATTTTGTAGTAAAATGATTACATCAACAATATATTCAGGACGATGTTGTGAAAGTACAAAAAATAAATTTTTTTAATGATAAATTTACAATGGGGATTTTGGAATTGGCTTTGGAATCTTTTTAATTGATTACTCGTAAAACATTATAATATTTGACCTGCAAAAGCTGTCTATGAGGTGTTATTTTCTCGTAGATGGCTTTTGTTGTATCAAAAAAATAAAAAAATTCACAAAAGTGTTGGCTTGCACAAGAATTCGTGCTATAATTAAATAATTATTACTCGAAAGAGGCGATTTAATTATGCAGGAACAGCAAAGAGATCGACTGAAAAAGCAATTTATCCGCGAGGGCTTGGGGAATTTTGACGACAAGGCGCTGCTGGAATTGATGCTGTATTACGCCATGCCGTACAAGGACACAAGCGCGGCGGCACAGCTTCTGTTGGACAGATTCGGCTCGATAAGCGAGGTGCTTGACGCGCCGGTCCACGAGCTGGTCAAGGTCAAGGGCGTGGGGGAACACACCGCTGTTCTGCTTAATATGCTGCCTCAGCTTTGCAGGATATACACCAAAGACAAAGCCTCCGAGCATAAAATTCAAGGTCTGTCCGAAATCGCAAAATTCGCCTCTGACTGTTTTATCGGGTTGACCACCGAGCATTTCTTTCTGTTCTGTCTCGACAAAAATCTCACCCTGCTCAGCCACCATTTAATATCAAAGGGCAG
>JBGUUF010000284.1:0-4115 GCA_045133435.1 Acutalibacteraceae bacterium | reverse complement strand
AAGCTCTGCGCCGTATGCCTTCATCAACTGGCGGCGCTCAACGCTCATCGTCTCGGGCATAGTGATGATCAGTCTGTAACCCTTTGCCGCGGCGACGGAAGCGAGTCCGATTCCTGTGTTGCCCGATGTCGGTTCGATCAAAACGCTGCCGGGTTTTAATAAGCCCTTGCTTTCGGCGTCCTCGATCATTGCCTTGGCTATTCTGTCCTTTACGCTTCCGGCAGGATTGAAGTATTCGAGTTTTGCGACGATTTTCGCCTGCAAGCCGAGTTCCTTCTCGATGTGCGTCAATTCAAGCAAAGGGGTTTTGCCAATCAATTGGTCTGCTGTTTGATAAATCTTACTCATAATGATTGCCTCCTAAAATCATAACCTATAAAAGAAGTATGTTAGTGGAATGGCTATATCATACTCCTCATTTTTGAATTTGTCAATAGAAAATTTGAAAAAAGTCTTGAAAACATATCAACATACTGTTATAATAGGGAAACGGAGGCGATAAAGATGTTGATTTCAACAAAAGGACGTTACGCGCTTCGTGTCCTGATCGATATGGCGGAACACAGCGGAAACGAATATATCAAGCTTAAGGATATTGCCGAGCGGCAGGAGATTTCCGAAAAGTATTTGGAGAGCATTGTCAAGCAGCTTGTCCTGAATAAAATAGTGACCGGCTTACGCGGCAAGGGCGGCGGCTACAAATTAGCAAAAGCACCTGATGAAATCATTGTCGGCGAGGTGCTGCGTTTTATGGAGGGCAGTCTTGCGCCTGTTGCTTGTTTAGAGGACGCGCCCTGTCCGCGTACTGCCGAGTGCCGAACGCTTGAGTTTTGGCGCGGTCTTGAAGAAACGATCCGCCGTTACACCGACAGCTTTACCGTTGCAGATCTAACACGCACGGATAATGCGGGCTTTGATTACATAATTTAGGATGATTTGAGATGACGATTCAACAACTGAGATATGTCATTGTTATTTGCGAGGAAGGCTCGCTTAACAAGGCTTCGGAGCAGCTATATATCGCACAGCCGTCTTTGACAAGCGCCGTACAGGAGCTTGAAAAGGAGCTCGGTATCACGATTTTTAACCGCGGCGGCAGAGGCGTCACGCCGACAAACGACGGCTTGGAGTTCATTCGCTATGCGCGCGAGGTGCTGTCGCAGTATGATAATCTGCTTGAAAAATACGGCAAAAACGGAAATCTGAAAAAGAAGTTCGGCATCTCCACCCAGCATTATTCCTTTGCTGTCAAAAGCTTTGTGGAAATGGTAAAGCACTTCGGAACGGACGAGTATGAATTTGCAATACGCGAAACGATGACACGCAACGTAATTGACGACGTTGCGGGTGGCAAAAGCGAAATAGGTATATTATATCTGAACGACTTCAACCGTAAGCCGCTGGAAAAGCTGCTGAAATCAAACAGCCTGACCTTTACTCCGCTGACCGAGTGCAACGCTTATGTATACTTATGGAAGGGTCATCCGCTTGCGGGCAGAGCCTCAATTAAATTTGATGACCTGAAGGAGTATCCGTGTCTTTCATTCGAGCAGGGCGACAAGGGTTCGTTCTATTACGCCGAGGAGATACTAAGCACGAGCGAGTATCCCAAAACAATCAAAGCGACCGACAGGGCAACCATGCTCAATCTTATGATCGGACTGAACGGCTATACCCTTTGCTCGGGCGTGATCAGCGAGGAACTGAACGGCTCGGATTATCTTGCCGTGCCGTTCACACCCGATGAAGATACTGTTGCCGATAAAATGCTCATCGGCTACATTTCAAAGAAAAATCTGCTCCTTAGTCATATCGCGCAACTGTATGTCAAGGAGCTCGAACAGTATTTGTGTAGTTATCAGGAATCCCATAAATAGTATTAAGCCCGTTCGTTAGGAATGGGCTTTAGTTATAGATTGAATCTATAGCCGGGTATATATTTTGCATATTGGACAAAACCTATCAACATAGTATATAATTGAGCCAGTGAAAGAAAAGGAGACGAAAGTCATGACGATGCTTTTGAAAAAACTATCTATGCGAATGTGCAGCTGATCACATTCACGGTTCATCATATTTTATAAAATTTGTTTTTGAGAAAGAGGTATTAACTATGTCAGAATATAGATTTGAAACAAAACAGCTTCACGTAGGACAGGAACAGGCAGACCCCGCAAGCGACGCTCGCGCGGTGCCGATTTACGCAACCACATCATACGTATTCCACAACGCCCAGCATGCCGCCGACCGTTTCGGTCTTGCCGACGCTGGCAACATCTACGGCAGACTTACCAACTCCACGCAGGGAGTGTTTGAGGATAGGATCGCGGCTCTCGAGGGCGGCGTAGCAGGCTTGGCGTTAGCTTCCGGTGCGGCGGCGATCACTTACACGATCCAGGCTCTCGCAACTCAGGGTGAGCACATCGTCGCACAAAAGACCATTTACGGCGGCTCCGCCAACCTGCTGGCGCATACCTTACCGCTTTACGGCATTGACACCACCTTCGTTGACATTCACAACCTCGATGAGGTCAAGGCGGCGATTCAGCCCAACACCAAGGCTATCTACATCGAGACTCTCGGCAACCCCAACAGCGATATCCCCGACATTGACACGCTCGCCGAGATCGCTCACGCACACGGACTTCCGCTCGTTATTGACAACACCTTCGGCACTCCGTATCTTATCAGACCGATCGAACACGGCGCAGACATCGTCGTTCACTCAGCGACTAAATTCATCGGCGGTCACGGCACCACCCTCGGCGGCGTGATCGTAGACGGAGGCACCTTCGACTGGGCAGCCTCGGGCAGATATCCGTGGATCTCCGAGCCGAACCCCAGCTATCACGGCGTTAAATTCACCGAAGCCGCCGGAAAAGCCGCCTTCGCGACCTATATCCGCGCCATCCTGCTCAGAGATACCGGTGCAACGATCTCTCCCTTCGCCGCGTTCCTGCTCTTGCAGGGCACCGAGACCCTTTCGCTCCGTCTCGAACGCCACGCGGAGAACACCAAGAAGGTGCTCGATTATCTCGTAAATCATCCGCTTGTCGAAAAGGTTTATCACCCCTCGCTCGCAGACCATCCCGACCATGAGCTTTATAAAAAGTATTTCCCCAACGGCGGCGGTTCGATCTTCACGTTTGATATCAAGGGCGGCAAGGATGAGGCGTTCCGCTTTATCGACGGGCTGACAATCTTCTCGCTCCTCGCCAATGTCGCGGACGTGAAATCCCTCGTTATACACCCTGCCACCACGACCCACTCACAGCTCACCGACGAGGAGCTTGACGCGGCAGGCATCCACCAAAACACCATCCGCCTCTCCATCGGTACGGAGCACATCGACGACATCATCGCCGATTTGGAAAACGGATTCGCCGCTGTATAAGCCCTTACCGAGTTAAAGAATAATAAATAGGGAACCTTCCGGCAATACAGCGTCAAAACGCAGTTTTGGGAGGTTTCCTTTTTTATTTGATGTGTATATTGACAATCAGATTTCGGTATTATATAATTGACCTACTATGTCAATAGTTAATTATATTTGTTTGGAGGAAAAGCAATGCTTCTCGGCTTCAACAATTCAAATATAAACCGGCTTGCGCAGACGGCTGAGTTCGGTATCGAGCGCGAGAGCCTGCGCGTCACCTCCGACGGTAAGCTCTCGCAGACAAAGCACCCCTTTGTCGGTGATCCGCATATCGACCGCGATTTCTGTGAAAATCAGGTGGAGATGATCGGCGACGTTTTCAACGATCCTGCCGACCTGATCTGCCAGCTCGGTGGTCTGCTCAATGAGATAGACGTTGAGCTTGTCAAAAACAACGAGCTGCTCTGGGCGTTTTCCAATCCGCCCAGATTCGATTCGGAGGATGAAATACCCGTCGCCCGGTTCCACGGCGCACAGCGCGGTAAGTCGGAATACCGTCACTATCTCGCGGAAAAATACGGAAAAACAAAAATGTTGTTTTCAGGAATCCATCTTAACATTTCCTTTACCGAGAGCCTGCTGCAAGCCGCTTTTCAAGAGAGCGGCGCTGAGATATACACCGCATTTAAGAATGATTTTTACCTGCGCCTCGCAAAACGCCTGACGCAGTATGCGTGGC
>JBGUUF010000283.1:0-7123 GCA_045133435.1 Acutalibacteraceae bacterium | reverse complement strand
TATGACAACGTAAAGGTCGTTCATCAGGCTAACGCGGGTTTGGGTCCGGCTAGAAATTCCGGAATGCAGGTCGCGACAGGGGACTACATCGGCTTTGTGGATTCGGATGACTGGACCGGACCCGAAATGTTTGAGCGTCTGTATGAAGCCGCCGTTCGAGATAATGCCGATATAGTGGCCAGCGGACATCAGGACTGGACCGATGGCAAGGTCACAAAAACCAAAATTCACCCGCTGGCGGGAACAACAATAAAAACAAAGCAGGAAATAGAAAACATAAGAAAAAATCTTTACGGTCACAGTCCGGAGGATAGTGTAGTTGAAGCATTTCCAATGTCTGTGTGGATCGCAATTTACCGCAGAAAAATGATACAAGATAATGATCTCAAATTTAAAGAGATACTGTCTGAAGATACCATATTCAACATTACCGCTTACAAGTGCGCCGAGGTAATTACATTTACTGACGGAACCGATTATTGCTATCGCAAAGAAAACCAGCCGTCAATAACTCAAAGCTTTTCCGATAAGAAGCTGCTTCGTTATCAGGATTTTCTTACCACCCTTTCGCAGATGGCAAATGAGGAAACGGACGATGATTGCCGCATAAGAGCCAAAAGAATGGCGATCGACTATTGCAGACTGTATGTAGGGCTTGTTGATAATTCCGGAGATTCGTTCAAAGAAAAAAAGGCGCATCTTCGTAAATTTGCTCAGACCGAAGAAATTAAAAACTGCTGGGAAGGATATCCGACAGAGATGCTTCCCGTTCAGCAGAGAGTATTCCATCAGATGATAGAAAAAGGCTGGTATGGTGCGGCTCTGCTCATGAATCACCTGCGCCAGAGTGCAAAGAAGAAAGGAAAGTGGCAATAATATGGCTGCCGGACATAAGAGTATAAAAAGAATCGTTCATCGCTGCCTTGAAGAAGTGTATGCAACAAAGGAAATTGCAAAGGTCACATCTTTTGGAAAGGCATTAAATACATTCCGGGCGAAATTCGACATTCAGGTTATGAACCGAAACGGCTTTCAGGAGCCGCCTGCTGTCAGAAACCGTTTAGTCAACAAGCATGAGGTCATGCTGGAGTATTTTGAAAAAACATTCGGTGATTTTTTTGATAAATACGATTACGACAGACCTCTGCCGGAGGATGACCCCGCTCTTCGCGACTGCATATGGATATGCTGGTGGCAGGGTTTAGACAGTGCTCCCGAGCTGGTGAAGAGATGCATCGAGTCGATTCAGAAAAATGCAGGAGGGCATAAGGTAATAATTCTGACAGAGGATAACTATAAAGATTACGTCACCGTTCCAAAATGGGTTGAAGATAAAAAGGACGCAGGCATAATATCCCGCACGCATTATTCCGATATACTGAGACTTTCCCTGCTCGCTGAGCACGGCGGAATGTGGCTGGATGCTACCTTCTTCTGCGCGAAAAACTGTATTGACGAGTATTTTAAATATCCGCTGTGGTCTATCAAAAGACCTGATTATCTGCACTGCTCTATCGCCTCCGGATATTTTGCCACATACTCACTGAAATGCGATGCAGATAAGCGATGGATATTTGCGACGATACGCGATTTCTTTTTGCATTATTGGAAAACCAACGACAAGCTGATAGATTATCTTACTTTGGATTATATGATCGTGCTTGCACAGCGCAAAGACCCGAGGATCGCGGCTGAATTTGAAAAAACAGTTCCTAATAATCCTCTCTGCGATGAGCTGTATAAGGTGCTGGGCGAGCCTTTTGACGCTCAGAAATGGGCAGAGCTTACAAAAGATACCGCACTTTTCAAGCTCACATGGAAGCAGGAATTTCCTCTGCAAAAGAACGGCTGTGATACATTTTATAAAAAGCTGCTCGACGGTGAACTTTAAGTATATCTTAAAAAATGATGACATGTACTTACGGAGGTTAGTATTTTGAACAGACCAAAAATTCGGACAAGAGAAGAATTAAAAGAATATCTCAATACTGAACAGCCGTTATATTGGACATCCGAAAGCAAAAAAGACAAGTTTTTGGATATATTTACGGCGATGCCGTCGCACTCGCTTCAGCGATATATGAAATTATTGAGAACGACCGAGTATTTTTATAATAACAGACGCAATGCGATATTTGCACTGCTCTATTTGATTACCAGAAGAAGGAAGAACAAACTGGGACAAAAGCTCGGGATAGAAATATTTGAAAACACCTTCGCAAAGGGATTACATATATTCCATGCCGGCAATATAGTGATAAACGGCAATGCAATAATAGGAGAAAACTGCCTGCTGCATGGCTCTAACTGCATTGGCAACAGCGGTAAGGGCACGGCCGCGCCTGTTATCGGCAACAATGTACGCATCGGTGTGGGCGCAAAGGTGATCGGCGATGTCACCATCGCGGATAATATAACCATTGCGGCAGGCGCAGTTGTTGTGAATTCTTTTCTTGAGGAAGGAATCACTATTGCCGGAATACCGGCGCGCAAAATTAAGTAAAGGCGTGGGTAATAAACGATTATGAAAAACGGTTTAAAAATTAAATTGCCGCCGCGAAAGCAACGGCTGGTATACTATCAGATATATCTGATTTTTTTTATGTATTGGCTTAAAGATGTTCTGCATTTTCCTTCTGCCATTACATATCTGACTGATGTTATCACGATTTACTTGTTTATAACAAGGATAAAAAGCATCAGCAGAAATATTAAAGCATCAGGAGCTAAAAGACAGCTCAACATTTTCGGCATAATATTGGGCTGCATAATCATCGGCGCGCTGTTGAATTTCGTTGACCCGTTGCTGTTTATCTGGGGACTGCGCAATAACATACGTTTCTTTGCGTTTTTCTTCATATGTCTTACGCTGCTTTATGATTCTGACCTTGACCGCATCTTCCGTTTTATTACGGTCATGTTTTGGATGAATGTGGTGATGAGCAGTTTCCAGTATTTCGTTATGGGAGTAAGCGGTGACTATCTCGGCGGATTTTTCGGTGTGACCCAAGGCTGTAATACATATGTAAATATTCTGATTTGCTTTATTAGTTCATTTGTGCTTTCACAATATTTTCATAAGAAGACATCGCTGCTCAACATGGGCGTCACGGTAGTTGCCTGCCTGTATCTGGCAACATTGGCCGAGCTTAAAATTTTTTATGTCGAGTTTATAGTTATATTTTTAGTTGCCATTCTGATTCAGAAGCCCACTTTGAAAACCGGCGCCTTCATCATATCCGGAGTAATAATGATGATCGTGGGAGTACAGGTCATTTTGGAATACAACCCCGAAATTTTGAATTTCTTTTTTAATCAAAATGCGGTTGAGTTTTATCTGTCGGGAAACGGCTACACCAATTCGGGCGACCTGAACAGATTTACGGCGATTCAGCAAATATACGAAAAATTCTTTGAGGGAGATTTCTTCCACTCGATTTTCGGTTTTGGTCTGGGAAACTGCGAATACGCTCAGTTCTCATTCCTTCAAAGCGACTTTTATTTAAAATACAGCTATCTGCACTACAGATGGTTTACACATGCGTGGGTATATCTGGAGCAGGGCGCATTGGGAATTATACTTCTGGTCGTATTTTTTGTATCCATAGCGTTATTTGCAATTAAAAATAAGAATATTTCCCAAAGACCAGAATTGATGATGACATCTATTCTTTTTCTGCCCACTTGTTTCATCGGACTGATATATAACAGCGCTCTCCAAATGGAATCGGCTTATATTATTGCCTTGATATGTGCAATACCTTTTATCTTATATAAAAATAAAAAGATCTGATAAGCGCGTTAACTACGGTCACAACAGCGGAAGTCAGAATCGCCGTCTAATTATTGAGCCGAAACTCTTGGGCTGAGAGCATCGGATTTATTCGGCGCATCCCTAAATTGAGTATGAAAATTAATTAACGAGGTGACACTTGAAATGATACCTAAAATAATCCATTATATCTGGCTCGGGGGTAGGCCGAAAAGCAAGTTGACAGAGATATGCATTAACTCATGGAATCGAGTCCTCAGCGATTACCAAATAAAAGAATGGAATGAGAGCAATATTGACCTTGACGGCTTGTGCGAAAAAAATGCATTTCTGAAAAAGTGTGTAGAACTCAAGCTGTGGGCATTTGTATCGGATTATCTGAGACTTTTGGTGCTGTATCGTGAGGGCGGTATCTATCTGGATACAGATGTCGAGGCGCTTCGCCCGTATGATGAACTTCTGTCAAACCGCGTATTTATGGGCTATGAGGACGGGGGATATATAGGAACTGCTGTTATCGGTGCAGAAAAGGGCAACGCGCTTATAAAGCGCCTGCTGGATTTTTATGACGAGGAAATATGGAATGTTGATTTCTTCAATAATCCTATTATTTTCAGATATATTATGGAAAAAGAACCCAAGGCATTTCAAGAGTGTAAGCTCTGCGACCAGTCATATTTTTCGCCGTATGTTCCCGGCAAAAATTATGCCGGAACCATAGAGAACAGCGAAACCTATTCTATCCACTGGTACACGGCGAACTGGAATATGTCCCGCAGAGGATATGTGTTTTTGAACACTAAGCACATTAAATCTCCTGTTAAAAAATTCGCAGAAAAATTAAGGAAGAATATCGGATATATGCGCCGTAAATCAGGAGTTGTGTAAAAAAAATAGGGAAAAATATTTTTTACCACAATTGAAAGTGTTATATACTGCACATACAAAAAACAGAAGGAGGCGCAGAATTTGAAAAAATCACTGGCGAAAAATGCAGCTTTTAATATGGCTTACAAGATTCTTAATGCTATTTTTCCCCTTATTTCTGCTACTTATCTTGCAAGAGTATTGCTGCCGGAGGGTGTCGGCAAAGTGTCGGCTGCCCAAAATATTGTTGCATATTTTACCACCGTTGCCGCACTTGGCATACCTACATACGGTGTAAGAGAAATCGCAAAACACAGGAATGACCAAAATAAAACTAATCGAACCTTCAGTGAACTTTTTTTGATCAACTTTGTTTGCACAGCCGCATGCGCCATTGTCTATTACATTATGATAGGCAGACTTTACAATAATGAATTGAGTCTTTATGCAGTTTGCGGCTCGCTGATCCTCTTTAATTTTATAAACATCGACTGGCTTTATCAAGGCGAAGAAGAATATGTCTACATAGCCGTAAGAAGCACTATCATCAAAGCAGTTTCCATTGTAATGCTGTTTATCTTTGTCAAGGATACACAGGATTATATAATATATGCTCTGATAAACTGCCTTGCGACGGGCGGCAACTATGTTTTCAATATCATTCATGCCAAAAAGTATGTAAAATTTGTAACGCACGGACTGCAATTTAAAAAGCACATGAAACCTGTTTTTATTTTAGCGGTTTGTTTAATAGCAAGCCAGCTCTACAGCATGGTGGACATTACCATGCTCAGCAATTCGTGTGAAGAACAGGTCGTTGGCTATTACAACAACGCACACAAAATGGTAATTTTGGTTTTTACATTAACCACCGCAATATCTGCAATTTTCTTACCCCGTATCAGTTATTATTTTGAAACCGACCGCACTCAATATAACAAATTCGTTTCAATTGGACTGAAGCTGGCTTTTTTCTTTTCACTGCCGTGCTGCATCGGTCTTATATTAGTGGCAGAGGACCTTACGCCTGTAATGTTCGGCGATGCTTTTATTCCCGCCACCACAGTCGTCAAGATATTATCACTGCTGGTATTTATAAAGAGTATCGGTGACATTTTGTGCTATCAAGTTATGATAAGCTCGGGAAATGAAAAATATTTGTTCCTGACATATTCCGCCGCCGCAATCGTGAATATCATACTTAATTCGATACTTATACCGCGCTTTGCTCAAAACGGTGCCGCTATCGCCTCGGTCATAAGTGAATTGATAGTCAATATTCCGTTGCTTCCGTATGTATTGAAACTGGTGAAGCTGGATGTGAGCAAGCGGTTTATGGTAAGCCTGTCCATAAGCTCCATATCAATGACGGTGATCGTCTGGATAACCTCCCAAATTTTTGACAATCATTTCTTATCGCTCTTTGTAAGTGTTTTGGCGGGAGTGGTCACTTACCTCGGCATTAATATTTTACTGAAAAACGAAATAGTTCTTGTAGTTACTGACGGAATAAAGAAAAAGCTCAAAGGCTCAAATTAAATAAAAAACGACTCGCATTGATTGATGTGAACCCAAAAAGTTAGACACTTTTGGAGGTGCACATCAGATTTCAACGCGAGTCGTTTTTGCATATCAATTATTTTTAATCATTGCCCTTTGAAACTATACCCCGATTTTGTTTAAGATATACTGTTTTTCTTTTTCATGGCGATTTTCGAGGTATTCTGCGCAGTCTTCGGGACACCAGTGGCGGTAAAATTCTCTAAACGTCACTACATCGCACAAGCCTGCCTCCACACGCTCCTTTATG
This sequence comes from Acutalibacteraceae bacterium, assembly GCA_045133435.1. Lineage (GTDB taxonomy): Bacteria > Bacillota > Clostridia > Oscillospirales > Acutalibacteraceae > RUG762. The sequence goes on along the minus strand of JBGUUF010000283.1, from coordinate 674 downwards.
CCGTCGAGTATCGCAGTATAGACCTCTCGCGTGCAGTGCATATCGTCGGTAAGCGTATCCTGCACATAGTGCGTAAAAATGCATGTGGACGAGCCGTTTGCGATTGCCGTATCCAACATAGCGAGTGTGTCCTCCGCAGTGGTCGTGCCGCTAACGACCCATGTGTAGAGGTAAAAGCTGTTTTTGTCGAAATACTCTGTGTAATAATTGAGCGATGCAGCCATCCTGCCCATTTTCAAGCCGAGCCTTTGCAAGGCTTCCATAATGGCGGGAGTTCCCGTGTTCTCGGGGCAAAAATACGATATAGGATTAAAAAGACCGATTTCCGCGCAGCTGTCCACCGCCGGTTTTAAGTATTCATACCATTCATCTGCTGTTCCCGTAACGAAGTCGGGGCGTGTGATGCCTGCGCTGTCGCGTCCGTTGTAGATCGACCAATCCCAGCCCTTTGCCAGCAGTTCGTTGCGCTGTTCCTCCGTTAATCCCATGTCAGGATTACAGAAAGTTGCCTTAAATCCGTAGCTGTCAAGCAGCGGATAGCGCACGTTATAGCCGTCTTCGCCGAACATATCGAACGACAGCAGCACCTGTGTTCTCGTCTTGTAATTCAATTCGATCGTATCGACCGCAAATTGATAGCTGCCTCTTACCCATGTGAAATCAAATTTCAGATC
>JBGUUF010000282.1:0-2079 GCA_045133435.1 Acutalibacteraceae bacterium | reverse complement strand
TCAAGGAAACGTACATCCAGCTTGCTGGTAGCTGAAGCGTCTTCTGCCTGTGTCTGCTCCTCTGTGTCCCGGATGGTAAGATAAGCAAGCTTCTCTAACTTATTCATAATCAACTATCCTTCTCTGTTAATTTATTAAGTGAAAGCCAAATGTCTGCACAAATCACAATAATCTTTGAAATCGCAGATTATGCGCGTTCCATATAAAGACCTGTTCTGGTGTCGATTCTGATCATGTCGCCTTCTTCGATGAAGAGCGGAACCTTAATTTCTGCACCTGTCTCAAGCTCAGCGGGCTTGGTTGCATTGGTAGCTGTATCGCCCTTGAAGCCGGGATCGGTCTTTGTGACCTTGAGTTCAACAAAGTTCGGAGGCTCAACACCGAACACGCTGCCCTTGTAAGAAAGAACCTTGCATGTCATATTTTCAGTGACGAACTTGAAGTTGTCGCCGAGTGTGCTCTCATTGATCGGAACCTGCTCATATGTCTCAGGATCCATAAAGTAGTACAGACCGCCATCCTCATACAGATACTGCATATCCTTGCGCTCAACGAAAGCGGTGGGGAACTTTGCAGAGGGGTTGAATGTTGTTTCTGTCACTGCACCTGTAATGACATTGCGGAGCTTGGTACGAACGAAAGCTGCGCCTTTGCCGGGCTTAACATGCTGAAACTCAATAATTGAATAAACTGCGCCGTCCATTTCAAATGTAACGCCGTTTCTGAAATCTCCTGCTACGATCATTTAGTTTAAACCTCCATGAAATAACTTACCGTATAGTATTATAATACAAACAAACCACAAATGCAAGTGATTTTTGCTTATTTTTGTATTTTTTTAAGAAATTTGTACAAAAACTTTGGGAACTTCACTAAAGTTCAATCAAATCCCTGTCAATATTTGTCAGATTCACCGCACTGTCGGCCGTTTTATACATCATATTCTCAATTCGCACGCCGAATTTTCCGGGAAGATAAATCCCCGGCTCCACAGTGATCACCGCGCCAACGGGGATTTTGCCGCCGCGGAAAGACACCGACGGGAATTCGTGAATTTCCAAGCCTACGCCGTGACCGGTGGAATGCCCGAAATACTCGCCGTAGCCCTCAGCCTTTATGATGTCACGAGCCGCCGCGTCGCATTCTGCCAGATCATCGCCGCCCGCTGTAAGGTAATCCATCGCCGCCTGCTGCGCCTTGAGAACGATATTGTAGACCTTGCTCTGCTCGTCGCTGACCTTGCCCAACGCGACGGTACGGGTCATGTCGGAATGATAGCCGCCCACCACCGTGCCGATGTCGAACGTGATAAAATCACCCTTTTGAATTCTGCGCTTGCTCGGCACTGCATGGGGCATGGATCCGTTTTCGCCCGAAGCCACGATAGAGTCAAAAGCCAGACGTTCCGCACCCATTCTGCGGGCATAAAATTCAAATTCAAAGGCAAGCTCGGCTTCGGTCACTCCCTCGTGAATCAGTCCGCAAACGTGCTTGAACGACTGCTCGGTTATCGCCTGAGCCGCCTTTATCATCGAAATCTCCTCGGCATCCTTGCAGACGCGCAAAGTTTCGATAAGGCTGTCAAGGTCGCCGTCCTCCGACAAAAACGCAGTTTCAAACGCATCCGCCATACAGCAGTATTGTTTCAATGTAATACGGCTAGACTCGACCAGCAGACACTTGCTCTTCAGCTCTTCGACGACCTTTCCAGCCGTCTTTTTCATGTTGCTGTATTCCACCACATCGCACCAATCTATCGCCTTTTGAGCCGCCTCGGTATAGCGCGAATCGGTGATGTAAACACAACCATTTTTCGTCGCGACAAAATAGCCGTTGTCGCAGTTAAAACCCGTGAAATAATAGCCGTTTATTTGTGAAATAATCAGCGCTCCGTCGTATTCGTCGGGGATAATATCGAGCAATGCGGCGGTGCGCTGCTGAAATTTATTCGCCATGATAATTCATCCCCTGTCAAATGAGCGCGGCGAGAGCCTGAACGCCCAAAATGTAGCTGTTGGAGCCGAATCCGCATATCTGTCCTGCGCACACGGGGGCTATCACTGAGTGATTGCGGAATTC
>JBGUUF010000281.1:0-2919 GCA_045133435.1 Acutalibacteraceae bacterium | reverse complement strand
GTGGTGTTTGTGACCTTGAGCTTTGCGCCGTCGGATGTGATTGTACCAATATCGCCGACCTGTCCGCCGCTTTCGGCGTAACATACAGTTTTGTCAAGCACGATTACAGCCTCATCGCCCTCGGAAACGCTGTCAACAAGCTCACCACCCGATACGATTGAGAGAACCTTACCCTCTGCTTCGGATTCGGTGTAGCCGAGGAACTGAGTTGCTTCGAGGTCCTTGAACGGGTCTGCATCACCCTTCCATGCCTCTGTTGTGGCATGAACGCCCGCCATCTTTGTCTTAATTCGATAATCGTCGTAAATCTTGCGGAAGCCTTCAACGTCAACCTTCATGCCCTTGTCAGCGAGAATTTCAACTGTAAGGTCAATCGGGAATCCGTATGTATCCTGAAGCTTGAATGCAGCCTCGCCGCTGAGTGTATCGCCGTCATGGTCGGCAACGAAGTCCTCGAGAATCTTCATGCCCTGGTCGATAGTCTTAGCAAAGCTGGCTTCCTCGGTGGCAATTACATTGTGGATGAAGTCGCGCTTCTCCTTGAGTTCAGGATATGCTGTCTCGTTCTCATGGATAACTGTATCGCAAACCTCGGTGAGGAACATTCTGTCGATACCAAGCAAACGTCCGTGACGTGCAGCTCTTCTGAGCAGACGGCGGAGAACGTAGCCGCGTCCGTTATTGGAGGGCATTACGCCATCGCCAATCATAAATGTGGTGGAGCGGATGTGGTCGGTGATAACGCGAAGAGAGATGTCTGTCTTAGGGTCGTCGCCGTAGTTCACGCCGGCAATCTTGCTGATGTGCTTCATTATATTCTGTACAGTGTCAACCAAGAATAAGTTGTCAACGCCCTGAACTACGCATGCAAGTCTCTCAAGACCCATACCTGTGTCGATATTCGGATGGTCAAGGGGAGTGTATGTGCCCTTGCCGTCGGAGTCAAACTGTGTGAAAACATTGTTCCAGATCTCAACGTATCTGTCGCAGTCGCAGCCTACACCGCATGTGGGAGAGCCGCAGCCGTATTCTTCGCCGCGGTCATAATAAATTTCGGAGCAGGGACCGCAGGGACCTTCGCCGTGCTCCCAGAAGTTGTCCTCCTTGCCCAGACGGACGATTTTCTCGGGGGCAACGCCGACTTCCTTTGTCCAGATGTCAAATGCCTCGTCGTCGTCCTCATAAATTGACACCCAAAGGCGGTCAACGTCCATTTCGAGTGTCTTGGTTAGGAATTCCCATGCCCATGAGGTTGCCTCGTGCTTGAAGTAATCGCCGAATGAGAAATTGCCCAGCATTTCAAAGAATGTGCCGTGGCGAGCTGTGATGCCCACGCGCTCGATGTCGGGAGTTCTGATGCACTTCTGGCAAGTGGTAACTCTCTTGCGGGGCGGTGTGATTTCGCCTGTGAAGTATTTCTTCATCGGAGCCATACCCGAGTTGATGAGCAGCAGGCTGTTGTCGTTGTGAGGAATGAGCGAAAAGCTCGGCAGACGGAGGTGTCCCTTAGTCTCAAAAAATGCGAGATACTTTTCTCTCAGTTCGTTAAGTCCTGTCCATTCCATTGTAACAAATCTTCCTTCCTAAAAGTTCAATAGCAAAATTTTATTGATTGCTTTAATATGCATATGCAATATACGCAAAAAAAGCCCTGTCCCCCCGAAAATACGGGACGACAGAGCCGTGGTACCACCCTAATTGCGCATGACAAAACATGCGCCGCTTTATGCCCCTTAACGCGGGGATAAACGTCCAATTCATCATTGAAGCACCGACATTTGATCAAATGTCCGTCGGGCGGCTCGTGCAAATCAATCACCCTGCGAAATCTCTCAGCCGTGGATTCCGCTCTCTGATGTGTGGTGGCAAATCAGCACTTTTCCCGAGCATGCATAATATTGCATATTCAAAACTAAATGTCATTATAATACCAAAAATCCCGCTTGTCAAGTGACAAATCACCTAAAATCAGCGGATTTTTGCATTTCGATTGTTAGCGAAATACTCGTCTATCACATCAATATTCATAGGCGAGACATTTTCGGGCATGTTGTCGTAATCGAAAAATCCCAGTTCGGTGACTTCGCTCTCCTGCGCCTTCAATTCGCCCGTGAACTCGCGGCATACATACACCGCCTCTACGCCTGAAATCTCATCACCGTTTGGATAAAAATAATGTCTTGACTCGCCCGACTTTAGCGCGAAAAATTCCAGCGGACCGCATAAAATCCCCGTCTCCTCTAACACCTCACGGCGAGCGGTATCTTCCATATCCTCAAATAATTCATTCGAGCCGCCGGGATATCCCCAATAGCCGTTGTCGCGGCGATGCTGAAGCAGAATCTGATTGCGGTCGTTTATCACAAGCACCGAGGAAGCCGGCATGAGCAGCGGACGATGCCCCACTATCTTGCGCAAATCCATAATATATCCCATTTGCAACACCTCAAAGTAAAGATTTTTTAAGTATGTTATTTCAATTTTAAATTGGTATTATTCAACTGTTTACTATTGAATTGATTTTATATATTCATCAAACAACTTATAAAAACAGTCAAAAGCCGCTATTACATTTATAATTTCTCAAATTAATAAATGCCTGTCAGACGTTGAGCAGACAGGCATTTGTAGTATTAATCAGTTTTCAGATGGCTCGGAAGCCACAGGATTTGAGCGATAGCCGTCCATCAACTTGTCATTTTCAAAAATAAACGGCTTTGCTGTAGACTGTCCCCACTCCACATCGTATTTTATCATAAGATAGTCGCTCAGAGCGGTTCTGTTATCAAATTTCAGTACGCGATAAGGCTCTTGAAATGCCACCTTCTCGATAAAATACAGCTTTCCGCTTGACTCATCAGGAAGCAAAATGCCTGTATGCCCGATGAAAAGGTAGTTTTCATCTTCTGAAATTTGGTC
>JBGUUF010000280.1:0-5491 GCA_045133435.1 Acutalibacteraceae bacterium | reverse complement strand
ACACACGTCTCTGCTACGTTGTTGCCAAAGAAGGCGCTGACAAGGCAAAAATCGAGCAGGAGATCAAGACCATGCCGAAGTATTTTGCCGACTATGACACCACTGTGAATTTCATCTCGCAGGAAGAACTGGACAAGGATCACAAGGGTATTCCGCACGGCGGCTTCGTCATCAGAACAGGCACAACAGGTGAAAACAACAACAGCAAGCACGTCATTGAATACAGCCTCAAGCTGGATTCCAACCCCGAGTTTACCGCAAGCGTCCTGGTCGCATACGCACGCGCGGCATACCGCCTGCACACTCGCGGCGAAATCGGCTGCAAGACTGTCTTTGACATAGCTCCCGCCGACTTGTCGATCAAATCTCACGAGCAGATCATAGCTGAGATGCTTTAACATTAAGGAAAATGCCGATCATATGTGGTTGGCATTTTTCTTTTTTCAAAAATAAAAATGAAATTTTTTGAAAAAAGCGCAACAATACTTGTCGAATCTGCGTATATATGATATAATAAGCTAATATGTGATTATCACACCAAAAATTCAGTAGTTTTAACGGAGGTTATTATATTGGGCAGATTATTCGGAACAGACGGCGCAAGAGGCGTGGCAAACACTGAGCTCACCTGCGAGCTGGCAATGCAGATAGGACGTGCGGCGGCATTGGTACTCACCGACGGCAGTCAGGGCAAGCGACCCGTAGTTATGATAGGCAAGGACACACGCGCTTCGGGCGATATGCTGGAGGGCGCACTCACAGCGGGACTTTGCTCAGTCGGAGCGGATGTCATTCTGCTGGGAGTAGTTCCCACTCCCGCAGTGGCTTATCTCGTCACTAAATACGGTGTGGACGCCGGCGTAATGATTTCCGCCTCACACAATCCCTGCGAATACAACGGTATTAAGATTTTCAGCGGCACGGGTTACAAGCTTCCCGACGAGGTCGAAAACCAGATCGAAGCCATCGTGCTTGACAATGCCCGCGAAATCCCCGCTCCCACAGGCGGCAGTGTTGGCATGGTCACACGCAAGGCAAATGCAGTCGATGAATACGTCGAGCATGTCGCCGCTACTATCGACGTTCGCCTTGACGGTCTGAGGATCGCTCTCGACTGCGCAAATGGCAGCTCGTCCATCACAGCCGAAAAATTATTCACGGCTCTCGGCGCAAATTTCGAGATATTCAACAGCACCCCCGACGGCATCAATATAAACGAAAAGTGCGGCTCCACCCACATCGAGGGACTTCAGCAGATAGTCCGCGAGCAAGGCTTTGACGCGGGATTTGCATTTGACGGTGACGCTGACAGATGTCTCGCTGTTGACAACAACGGCAAACTGGTGGACGGCGACTATATAATGGCCCTTCTCGCCGAGGATATGACCGAGCGCGGCGTACTTTCGGGCAACGCGATAGTCGGCACTATCCTAACAAACATGGGTTTCCACAAGTTCTGTGCAGACCGCGGCATGCATTTTATCGCTGCAAAGGTCGGCGACAGATATGTGCTTGAGGAAATGCGTAAAAACGGCTACAATCTGGGCGGTGAGCAGTCGGGTCACATCATATTCCTCGACCACTGCACTACAGGCGACGGTCAGCTCACAGCCGTGCAGATTTGCGGTCTGCTGGCTCGCAGCGGCAAAAAATTCAGCGAATTCACCAGCCTTATCACCCCCTACCCGCAGACAATGGTCAACGTCCGCGTTTCTCCCGAGGGCAAGGCAATGCTTGCGACCTGCGAGGCTGTTAATTCGGCAATAAGCACGGCGGAGAGTGAATTGGGCGACAGCGGCAGAATTATCGTTCGCATGTCCGGCACAGAACCGCTCATCCGCGTTATGACAGAGGGCGAAAACGAGCAGCAGATAGTCCGCATCGCCAACGAACTTGCCGATGTGATAAAAACGCACCTCGGATAATTCAGTTAAATTACCCGATTCCAAGCCGAAATCAAGGAAAAGGAGACAGTAAAATTGAAGAAGTTTAAATTTTCCAAAAAGCTGAGCCGTATTCTGAGTACCATGATGATTTTTGTAGTGGGATTCGTATACTGCTCAAGCTTTACCGCGTTTGCGGCAGTTGACCTTGACGTTACTATCATCCCCCCCGAAGACACTGTTACCAACAATCAGCGCTTCGAGGTCAACCTGCAAATGAAAACCAAGAGCACCAACGGCTACGTTGAAATGCTTATCAACATCGAGTACGACGCGGATATTCTCGCACTCGCCGCACCTGTCAACCAGGACGGTTACATGGTCTCCGGCTCCAAAGGACAGCTCACGCTTACATACTTCGATCCCACAGGTACCAAGACACCGACTGAGATCGGCAGCGAGGTAATGCTCCCGATAGAATTTATAGTATTGGAAAGCGCCCCCGATACGACCACAAAGATCAAGGCGACTATTCACCACGCATACAACAACAAGGGTAAAAATATCACATGGACACCCATCTACGACAAGGAAATTGAGATCATCCGAATCAATGAGGGCACGACCTCCGATGCTTCGGATACATCTTCGGAAGAAGTCTCGTCCGAATTTGTCGTTGGCACAAACACCGGCACAGTCTCCCGCTCCTCTTCTATCGCAGGTAACGGCGGCAAGATAGCCTCCGTCCTTATCGGCGCAATAGTCGTATTCGCGGCGGGCATGGTCGTCGGCTACATAATCTGCATGAGAAAGTACGAAAAAGGCGGCTCTGCGTCGCCCAAAGATCGCGATGATTACTACGACGACTACGATGATTATGACGATTACGGTGATTACGACGATTATGGCGGCGATGCACAAAATTATTCAAGCAGAAACCGCTATGACGATGATGACAACGACGACGGATATTTCCGCCACGACGATGACCAATATTCCGTAGCTGATGAGGACGATTATTTCTCCTCCACTCCCACAAGCCGTGGCACCGGCGGAAATTATCTGGATGCTTTTAATTCGGCCGTTTCCAAGCGAACTATTGAGCCGATAGATTTCAGCAGCATGGTTTCCTCCGACGACGACACAAACGGCGGCAACGATGACGATGATTATCCAATTCTCTTTATGACTCGCGACAGCGACGAACGAAATCGCGGCACAAACACCGTCTCCAAGCCTTCCTTCAATGAGCAGGTAGACAGCCTGTTCGGCAAATACAGCGACAATGTTGACCGCAATGTGGACGACGGCTACGGCGGCAGTTTCTCTTCCTCAAGCAATCGCGGCAGCACGCGTTCTGACCGTTCTCGCCGTAACAGATAATTTAATTCAAAAATCACAAAAAACCGTGATTATGATTCAAACAAATCATAATCACGGTTTTTTAATTTATAAGTTTGATCAGTGGCAGCCGCCGCATGTGGAGCAGCTTCCGCCGCAGGAATGTGCGTTGGGGTCAAATGTCATCGGATCTTCACCGTTTACAGCCGCAGCCAGAATGGTTGTAACTGTGTTCATCATGGTGTCGATAACGTCCTTTGCTTCGTTGAACTTAGTCATGTTGTCGCTTTCCATGATCTGTGTGTAAAGAGTCATAAGCTCTTCGTTAAGGCTGCTGACCTTCTCTTGATCAGCATCTTCCTTGGAGGATTCCATTTCGAGATTCATGCGAACGAGGTTAAACTGCTGGATCTGCTGCTGAAGATTTTCGTCCTTGTCGCTTGCGTCGCGAGCAGCCATCAGGTTCTTGTATTCCTCGGACTCCTGAATGAGCTTGCCCATTTCTCTTGCCATTTCTATAACTGTCATAATATTTTCTCCGTTCTGCTAAATTAAAATTATAATATTTTTCCGCCCAAAATCCAGTTGCGCGCCGAAGTTATCTCGCACTCCGCAAATGTTCCGACAAGTGACGCGTCACCCTCGCACTTGACGATGACGTTTCCGCCCGTGCGGCATGCAAGTGAACCGTCACTGTCAACGTTTTCGACCAGTACGCGCTGACGGGTGCCTATCATCGAAGCGCATCTTTCCGCAGAAATTGACTCCTGCAGTTTGAGCAGCTCTGCCATCCACTTTGCCTTCTCCTCGTGAGTAACGGGGTCGTCCATCTTGGCGGCAGGTGTGCCCTCGCGCGGGGAATAAATGAATGTGAAAAGCGATGTGAATTTAACCTCGCGTATTAAATCCAGCGTTTCGCAGAATTCCTCATAAGTTTCCCCCGGAAAGCCTATGATTATGTCACTGGTCAGCGACAGATCGGGAATTTTTTCCCGAGCGATCTTGACCAATTCAAGGTATTTTTCGCGGGTATAACGGCGATTCATGACCTTGAGCACGCGGTCATAGCCGCACTGCACCGGCAGATGCAGATGATGCGCCGTGTGCTTGCATTCAGCCATAGCCGTGAGCAGCTCGGGCGTGCAGTCCTTCGGGTGACTGGTCATAAATCTGAGGGTATAATCCCCTTCGATTTCGTCAATTGCGCGCAAGAGTTTCGGGAAATTCCACTCTTCGCCGTCGGAACTGACCGCGTTTTTAACGGCATAGCTGTTGACGTTCTGACCCAGCAGGGTTATGTCCTTGTAACCTGCGGCAATCAGCTCGCGGGCCTCTTCCAGAATTTTTGAAGCGTCGCGGCTTCTTTCGCGGCCTCGGACGTGCGGCACGATGCAGTAGGTGCAGAAATTGTCGCAGCCGTACATTATCGGGAGCCACGCTTTGATATTTCCGTCGCGGCGAACGGGCATATCCTCGCAGATAGAATTGTCTGCCTGCGACAGCTCAAACACACGCTTGCCGCCCGTGAGCGTCTTATAAAGCAGCTCAGGGAATCGGCTTATCACATGTGTGCCGAACACCAGATTAACATGGGGATAGCTTGCGTATATCTTGTTTGCGATCTTCTCCTGCTGCACCATGCAGCCGCACAGTGCGATAATGAGGTTAGGATTGCGGCGTTTAATATTTTTGAGTGCGCCGACGTTGCCGAACACTCTGTCCTCTGCATGCTCACGCACCGCGCAGGTATTGTAGAGGATAAAATCGGCATTGTCGGGCGAATCGGTAAAATCAAATCCCATTTCGGCGAGCATACCGTTGATCCTCTCGCCGTCGGACACATTGCCCTGACAGCCGTATGTATGGGTGAATGCCAGAGGGGTCCTGCCCTCCAGCCTTGCCTCCATAACGGAGCGGACAAGCTGACTGTATTCATGAATGGATGCTGCGTTTGTGCTTTCCGCCAAAATGCTCACACTCCTGTTGATCTAATGCTTATTTGCTGTTGTTCTTTTTGTATTCCTTTGCCGCGCCTACAAAGCTCTTGAAGAGCGGATGAGGGCGGTTGGGACGAGACTTGAATTCCGGATGGAACTGGCATGCGACATACCACGGATGACCCGGAAGCTCGATCATCTCGACGATGCGGCCGTCGGGAGACTGACCTGCAAAGACAAGGCCGTTAGCCTCGTAATCCGAACGATAGACGTTGTTGACCTCGTAGCGGTGACGGTGGCGCTCCTCGATAAGCTCGGAGCCATAGCACT
>JBGUUF010000279.1:0-4367 GCA_045133435.1 Acutalibacteraceae bacterium | reverse complement strand
GGAATTGACGCTGTCTATACCCGAATCGTAGTCGAAGAAAAGTATCGCACCGAAACGGTCTGCATTATAATAATCCCACACGGAAATATCGCTGATGGTGATGACAGTCACGCCGAGCTGCGACATTATCGCCTTGAAATTCTCGCGGCAGCGATCATTCGGCTCATACACATATGCTACATATCCATCTGGGTCTGGCACTACACCGATTTCATCGGCATTATCCACCTTCTGCTCAATCACCACTGTAAATTTCGAGCCTTTGCCGTACTCGCTTTCAACTGTGATATTTCCGTTCATCAGATTGGCAAGGCGCTTGGATATGATAAGTCCCAGACCGGTGCCCTGTATGCTTCGGTTGTTCTGAGTATCCACCTGGCTGAATTCGGCAAAGAGCTTCTTTTGGTCCGCCTGAGTGATGCCGATGCCTGTGTCCTCGACATCCGCCTTGAGCCAAGACTTGCCCAGCTCGTCAACTCGGTAGCTTATCTTTAATCTGACCATGCCCTTTTCGGTAAACTTCACCGCATTATTGAGCAGGTTTATGAGTATCTGACGGATTCTCAGCTCGTCACCGATAAGCCCCTTCGGTACATTCGCATCTATCTCGACGATGAATGCTATATCCTTTTCCTCGCCGATACGGACATTTATAATGTTGGCTATCTCGGCAACCATATTTTCAATATTATAATGAACCTCTACCAAATTCATCATGCCCGCGTCGATCTTGGAGAAATCCAAAATATCGTTGACCAGACTGAGCAGGTTATTGGCAGAATTTTTGATAGTGGTGACATACTCCTCCTCAAGCGGAGTGAGGTCGTTCTGAAGCAGCAGTTCGCTCATGCCGCAGACCGCTATCATCGGCGTGCGCATCTCGTGGCTCATATTGGCCAAAAAGTCGGATTTTTCCTTGGTGCCCGCCTCAGCCTCTATCTTCTGGCGCTCCACTACGTTCAGCAGGTCACTGATGCCCTGATTGCGGTTTTCGGCAAGGCGCATGGTATTGCGGTACCACACCAGCAGCATTATGACCGCCACACTGCCCATGTAAAACAGCACAAGATTGCCTATTACGTCAAAAGTCGTGTGCTTGCTGTAATACAATATATCCGGGAAGAAAAGATAACCGACCAGATAAAGCAGGCTGACATATATTATCTCACATATCGTGATACCGATTTGCTGATATAACGCAGTAAAGCACATTATCACTAAAAATGCGCCGTGCATGATGCACAGGCTGCTGTTGCCTATCGCATATACCGTCGCCGCAAGATTAAGACATATCGCCATTGCATATGCCTGTTTGGAGCCTGTAAGAGGCGGGACAAATGTAAATATTGCCGTCACGACCGGAATGCACAGCATCACCGCAGTAATATAGGTCGGCATATTATTGAGCCAGCATATCGCTCCAAACAAAAGGAAGAATATCGAACTTAAAATAAATACGATCTTTTCTACCTTTCTGTGGGTAACTTCCTTATATTTCATTCTTAGAATCCCTCCCATGCAAAACAGTCTGAGGTCACAGACATCACACGCACTGTCCGCCGACCTCTCAAGCATGCATAAATATCTTAATATTATGGTATATTATATTGTTGATTTTGTCAACCTTCTAAAGAAAAAAATCCTCGATTTTTATGATTTATTTTGTATGAATTAACATCTTTTAAATATTTTTATCACAACAGTTTATGCAACAAGGACAAGAAAACACAAAAAAAGCAGGGCAGTCAAAAACTGCACCTGCTTTGAAAATTTCATAATATCAGCGAACTCTGCGGAATATCTCCGCTGTGTCCACGCGGCTCTTTATCATTATGTATTCGCCGCGGTCTGTACGGAGCTGCCATACCGTGCTGTCGGGCTCGTATTTGATCCGCCCCAGCCGTCTGCCCACAGACACGCTCTCCACGCCGACAGATGTGGAAAAGTCGCCGTCCTCGCTGAAACCTACAAAAGAATACTCCGCACAGTCGCCCCAGACAGTCTCGCCGTCCTGACTAAGTTCAAATACCGATGATGTGCGTGATAAATTTTCAGCTATGGATACGGCTGCATGTGCAACATGTCCCAACCCTGTCATTGCTGCCGAAAAAATAACAGACATAAATCAATTTACCTCCAATAAACAGACATCTCAACATTATAAATAAACGATTTTACCAACGCGACCTCTCTGCCCGCAGTAAAAGTTAAATTATCAAAAATCCAAAATAATGATAACATCATATTAAGCGTTTGTCAAGCAAAATTTATTGAAAAACAATAAATTTCCGTTCTGAGCATTATTTATACATTCATTTTTATAAAGTGTGTATTTATTTTGTTTATTTGACACACATCACGATTTCCAATTAAGAAACATCCTTCATCCAATAGAGATTATATTTTCCAATAAATGTCACTGGGCTGTAATTTTTTATGCATGTAATACATTAAAATCTACAATTATTTTCAATTGATTAACATTTTTTCACTGATACTATTGTAAAATCTTATTATATATGCTATATTGAGATGAGTATACTGAATAATTATGCCCGATACCGTATTATTCAGGGTGCATATAATCATTGATTCGGGCAAAAGGAAGGATGGTTTCATCATACCATGAGTATTTTAAAAAAATTGTTCGGCAATTATTCCGAAAGAGAGCTGAAGAGAGTTCAGCCTATCTGTGATCAGGTACTTGCTTTAGAGGATAAATATTCCGCCATGACCGACAGTGAGCTCAGAGAGCAGACTAATGTGCTCAAAGGCAGACTTGCTGACGGCGAAACTCTCGACGACATTCTGCCTGATGCATATGCTGTCTGCCGTGAAGCAGGCTGGCGTGTTCTGGGCATGAAGCACTTCCCCGTGCAGATCATCGGCGGCATTATACTGCATCAAGGCCGTATCGCCGAAATGAAGACCGGTGAAGGCAAGACGCTCGTTGCTACCCTCCCCTCCTACCTCAACGCATTGAGCGGCAAGGGAGTGCATGTTGTCACTGTCAACGACTACCTCGCAAAGCGCGACAGCGAATGGATGGGCAAAATTCATCGTTTCCTCGGTCTGAGCGTCGGTCTTATCCTGCATGATATGAAGAACGACGAGCGCCGCGAAGCTTATGCATGCGACATCACCTACGGCACAAACAACGAGCTTGGCTTCGACTATCTCCGCGACAACATGGTTATATATAAGGAACAGAAGGTTCAGCGCGGTCACAATTTCGCCGTAGTGGACGAGGTCGACTCTATCCTCATCGACGAAGCCAGAACTCCTCTTATCATTTCGGGTCAGGGCGACAAGTCCACCGCTCTTTACACCACGGTCAACGACTTCGCAAAGAAGCTGACATATGTTAAGATCGCCGAAGTTGACGAAAAGGAAGAACACGACGACAAGTACGGCGACGCTGATTATATCGTTGACGAAAAGGCTAAGACAGCTACCCTCACACCCAAGGGCATCGCAAGAGCCGAAAAGGTGTTTGGCATAGACAATCTTATGGACAACAGCCCCGACGCTATCACTATTCTGCATCACATCAATCAGGCTATCAAGGCTCACGGCGTCATGACCCGCGACATCGACTATGTCGTGCAGGATGAAAAGGTCCTCATCGTTGACGAATTCACAGGACGTATTATGTACGGACGCCGTTACAACGAGGGTCTGCATCAGGCCATCGAAGCCAAAGAAGGCGTTAAGGTCGAGCGCGAATCCAAGACCCTCGCCTCTATCACATTCCAGAATTACTTCCGCCTTTACAGCAAACTCTCGGGTATGACAGGTACCGCCCTTACAGAAGAAACGGAATTCAGCGAGATATACAAGCTGGACTGCGTGGAGATCCCAACCAACCGTCCCACTATCCGTAAGGATCTGCCCGACAGAATATACACCACCGCAAACGGCAAATACAACGCCGTTATCGAGAGAATTATTGAGGCTCACAAGAACGGTCAGCCTGTACTGGTCGGTACCGTTTCCATTGATAAATCCGAAATGCTCGGCGAAATTCTCAAGCGCAAGGGCATTAAGCACTCCGTATTGAACGCAAAATACCATGAAAAGGAAGCTGAGATCGTCGCTCAGGCGGGTAAATACGGTGCAGTCACCATCGCCACCAACATGGCAGGTCGAGGCACTGACATCCTGCTCGGCGGCAACGCTGAATTCATGGCAAAGAACGAAATGCGCAAGCAGGGTTACAGCGAGGAGCTCATTGAGGAATCCACCGCATACAGCGACACAGACGACGAGGAGATCATCGAAGCCCGTCAGAAGTTCGCCGACCTCAAGGCTAAGTTCAAGAAGGAGACTGACGCTGAAGCTGAGAGAGTGCGCGAGGCAGGCGGTTT
>JBGUUF010000278.1:0-1976 GCA_045133435.1 Acutalibacteraceae bacterium | reverse complement strand
TCTCGCATTTCCTCCTCAGTCATATTCTCAGGACGGCGGCGGCGCGCTCTTTCGCGCATCTCTTCCTCGGTCATATTCTCAGGACGGCGGCGACGTGCTCTTTCGCGCATTTCTTCCTCAGTCATATTCTCAGGGCGGCGGCGGCGCGCTCTTTCGCGCATTTCTTCTTCCGTCATATTCTCAGGGCGGCGGCGACGCGCGCTCTCTCGCATTTCCTCCTCGGTCATATTCTCAGGGCGGCGGCGCTTCTGCGGGTAATCTGACTGCTCGAACTCAGCGGGATTCTCGGAATTATTGAGCGGGTCAAATAACTCGGGGAGGTCGTCCTCTTTGCCGCTTTTTTTCATATTTTTAAGCCTGTCCTTGACCGACTGTGTGCCGGATTTCAGCTTTTCTCCGATTATTTTTTCGGTTTCGGCAATAGATTCCGCTATATTCGCCTGCGGTATCTCGACGTATTCGCTGGCATGTGAGAGCAGTTTGTTGAAATTTTTCATGCTGTTTTTATACTTCGCGCAGAAAACGATGAATGCCACATAGAGCAGGCATGCCGCGATTCTCTCGCAAAATCTCAGCATGAACATTTCCTCCGCCTCAAACGAACCCAGCGTAATGCATCTGAATATCCACTTCGCCTGATAATGCAAGTTCTCTCCGCTCACCTGCGAGGCGAGATTGCTCCAGTCAAACTCGCTGTTCCACGCAAACTGCATTGAACTGTATGTAATCGCAACCCGCACGCCCGTGATTATCAGTGCGAGCACCGATACGATCGTGCCGATATTGCCGAATACAGGCAGCAAGCGGCAGTTCATACAAGAAAGCGTCAGATTTACGAGTATCGCCAGAACAGCGGTAAATGCCGCCAGTTCAAGCGCTCCGCCCAGGTATCCCTGTAGGTTTGACTCTCTCAGAAACGCCGACAGCGAATTCAAAAACAGCATGAAGCTGCCCACATCAGCCACAAGCAGTGCGATCATGCTGTAAGCCAGACCGCATTGCTTTATTCTGGCACATATCGCCGCGCCCAGCACTCCTAGCGGGAATATTATGTAGGCGATATACAGCATCGTTGTGCGGAGCGAGCCGCCCGAAAAGCTGTGTTCCAGCGAATTCATTCTGAATGCACACACGCTGTAGGCCAGCGCGATTATCCCCATAAAAAGCACGGAGGATTTGCAGAGAAATCTCCGCACACCGTCCGACGGCGCAATTACATTGCTGTAGGTATTTTCGGCTTTTTGTTCCATAGAATTGACCTCCCTGAAATATTGCGGAAAAAGCAAAAACAACGTCAAAAATCATCCCGAATGACGTTGTTTTTACATGACACGTTCGGAATTTATTGATCGGATTGTGCGGAATTTTCGTCGTTTTCCGACGAGGCTTCCGTATTTTCATCCTGCAATTCTGTCTGCGCGGCAGTATCTTTATCATTTGATTCCGATTTTTTTAATTTTTTTTCTTTTTTAGCCTTCGCCTTTTTGACTTTGGCAGGCTTTTCCTTCTTCACGACGGATTTAAGGCTCTTGGAAGGCTTGCTTTCCTTCTCGTCGCTCTCCTCGTTATCGTCCAGCTCGATGTGATAACGCTTATCTCTGATGGCGTTGTCAACCTCGTCAAATATCTGATGAACGCGGTCGATTCCGTTCATGTAAAGGAACCATATGCCCGAATAGAACACCGGAGCCGCGCACAGGCGGACAAAGTCGCACAGACCTGCGCTGTAAAATCCGTCGCCCCAGCCCTTTATCCAAATGCGCGTGATGATATATGCCAGCGGCAGTACGATATTCGTAACAAGACCCGCCAGCGCGAGTATCTTAAAAGAACGCTCGTAGCTTCTGCGTATCACGTTCTGATGCAGCAAAGTAAGCAGGAACATCGCCGCGCACACGCATGCGATAAGCCATGCCAGATAGAACACATAGAATATCGGCAGTGCAACGGGATATTTATCGCTGTTGTGGCATGCA
>JBGUUF010000277.1:0-1669 GCA_045133435.1 Acutalibacteraceae bacterium | reverse complement strand
CAATGTAGAGGTAAGGTCAAGCATCAGTTTTGCCATTTCACCGGCGGGAATGTTTGTGCGTACCAGCGGCAATACATCATTTGCAATACCCATAATCTTTATGTAGGACGCATCCGCCATTTTTTCTTTTACTGCTATCAGCACCTTGCGCTGACGTTCCACTCGCTTGAAATCGCTGTCTATCCAGCGCAGACGTGCATACAGCAAAGCCTCACTGCCGTTGAGATGATTCACTCCAACGGACAGCTTGCGGTCAACGACCTGACCCTGATGCTTTTCGGTGTTCAGACCGCGCACCTCTTCGGCTGATAGCTCAATATCAACGCCGCCGAGCTTGTCAATTATCTGCTCAAATGTATTGAAATTCACGCGGACATATCGGTCAATATCAATATCGAAAGTTCTTTCCACTGTGTCCAACAGCAGGCTCGCGCCGCCGTATTTGAACACATGCGTAAGCAGTGTGTTGGAATATTCGTTGTCAGATTTTCGGTATGATGCAGTCATGCCGCGTTCGAGCGAAATAAGGCTGACGGTGTGAGTGCGGTTGTTGACCGAAAGTATCATCATGCAGTCGGAGCGAGCGTCCGTTGAGAATTCGGAGGTTCGCTCGTCGGTGCCGATCAAGAGTATATTGGTGACATACGAAGCCGACATTGCCTCAGTGTTTTCTTCATAAAGCTGTGTATCCTCCGTGTCGTAATCGAGCTTGTTGTAATAATACAAAAACAAACCTATCGTGCCCACCGTCAACACGGAAAATACAAGCAGCAGCGAAGTGAAAACTATGAACCAATTACTGCGTTTGCGCTTTTTCGGCTTTTCATTTGCGTTCAGATGGATGTTTTCGTGACGGTCGAGCTTAGGCGTATCTTCATATTGCTCAGCGTACTCAAATAAATCTATCTGCTCGCTCAATTCAGTTGCATCGGGCGCTTCTTCAGCATCAAATTTTTCGTTTTTTTCGGCTATTTCAAAAAGGTTTATTTCATTCTCATCATCAATTTCGCCGTCAAAATCAATTTCCGGTTTCCAATCTTTCAATCAAGAACATCTCCGCATCCAATATAATATAGCCTAATTATAATTATATGATTTTGCGATTTCAACACCCGAAAAATAATTTTACAATTTATAAATCACTGTGTAATTTCTTTTGAAAAATACCTTAATTTATGAACGCAGTATTTAAAAATTTTTCAGCATTTCTGCTATCCGAGATTTTACAGCTAGTCCGGAAAGGCTCGCAGTTGCACAGCCGCATGCCGTACCGAGTTTTAGTGAGTATTCATAATCGCCTGTGTCCATATATCCCGCAACGAATCCCGCGACCATCGAATCGCCCGAGCCGACTGTATTAACTGCCTTGCACGGCACAATGCCGATTTGATGAATCTCATCCCGCTCGTCAATCAAAATGGCACCGTCCCTGCCCAAAGAAATCAATACATTCACCGCGCCGAATTCGCGAAGCTTTTGCCCGCATGAAATAATTTCCTCCTGCGAATTCAGCTTCACACCGAATAATTCTTCAAGCTCCTGTTTGTTTGGCTTTATCAGAAACGGCTTGTATTTCAGCACATTCAGCAGCAGATTTTTCGTGGCATCTACGACGCATTTTACATCCCTGTCTGACACACTGCACAGGATACGCTCGTAAATATCCTGC
>JBGUUF010000276.1:0-1622 GCA_045133435.1 Acutalibacteraceae bacterium | reverse complement strand
ACAAACCCCTGTTCCCCCGCAAAATAAGGTACATTTTCGTTAGTGCTCATTTGCTGAAACACCATTTGATCAAACAAATTATGCGAAGCATGCACTAAAATCGCAGGAATCACGCTTTTGGAAACTGTACGCAACCATGCCATAATGAAACTCATTATTATTAGCTCAACAGTGAACATAATCAAACCATACCAAAGCACAGTCTCAGATTGATACGCTCCCGCAATTATCAACGGCATATGCCAACACGCCCATATCAGCCCGCTGAAAAGCAACGCTTTTTTTCTTCCTGAAACTCTTTCCATAACGGGATACATAAAGCCTCGCCAGCCCAGTTCTTCACCCGTTGCGCTAATGCAGCTTCCAAGCATTCCCGCAATCAGATATATTGCAACAAAAGCAACCGAAGGTATTCCGTAAGCTGATTGATACCCAAGCATTTGAGCCAGCGCGTCAACACCTGTGGTGGCATCTCCCAATGCGAGCCACGCGATTCCGTACGATGCCGCAAGATAAGCGAGCGGAATCAAAATACCGAGTAAAATATATCTTATCCTGCAAGGTCTAATTCCCAACGCGTTTTTCTTACGATAATAGATAAGGGATGTAATAATTCCTGCTATTCCTGGGGTCCACATAAGAGCCATTGTGATAACGGAATATTGTGCGTCTGTGACAATATAGAGTGCTTCCCAAATAATACTAATTCCGAGTGCAATTATAAGAAAGAGTTTTAACGCTTTTTTATCTCTCTGCTGGTCATCCATTTATGATACCTCCTCAAAAATCCCTTTTCAATTTATTACGCCAAATCTCTTTTTGAAACTATCAGCGCGCTGATCGCATTATACACTATCATCGAGAAAATTACAATCCCGATCGCGTGTCCCCACAGTTCGCCGTCAAATTCAAAGGGCATGAGTTTGACGTGGTAATCCATTATGCTTTTTGCAAATGAGAAATTCTCAAATTCAAATATGCTGTCCAGCTTATTCATAACCACGCCGCCAATTCCCATGCTGAATAGACAGGTGAGCGTAATGCAGACTATCTTGCCGCGCAAAAGCTCCGCAAAGCACATGATAAGTGTGGCAAAGGCATAATGCATCAACATGTGCATACCAACATATTTAATTATATTAAACCAATTGTCAACGCTGAAATTGTCGAAATAAAGCACGCTGATCATTGACGCTGTGAGCACGACAAGAATTATCTCCATAGCCGCAAAAAGTAGTAATGAGACGTTTTCGGAAACTATAATTTGCCACTTTTTCCTGCCATAGGTGTTCAGATTTTTTTGGAATCCGCATTTGTATTTATCACACACCACATTTGTGATGAATATGCCGCTGAATATCAGGAAAAATCCGCTTGACAGGAAGCTGCCCAATAATGTTTCCAGTGTCATGGGAGTTTCGGAGGTGAATTCAGCCAGCACAAAACCTACACCGGACTCACCCTTTTTCATTGCCTCAGCCTCTTCGCTTGAAATTTCGGTAGCCATCACATTTTGGCTTCCGTCTTCTGTCTCCGTCATTGAGCCGAATGAAGCCGACATTGCGAAAATAATACCGGTAAATACTATTACAAAAAACAGTGTTACATAAGTGTTTTTCGAC
>JBGUUF010000275.1:0-1894 GCA_045133435.1 Acutalibacteraceae bacterium | reverse complement strand
ACTTTACACAAAATTTGAAACAGAGCCTTTTTATTATCTGATTTTTAATATCCGCACTCGTCTACACGCCAGCTTCCGCCGCGTTTGTTTCTTATAAGCGTCCATTTCCAGCCTTCATAGTCTGTATTATGCTCAAGCCCTGATTCATAGCTCGGATCATGGGTAATAAAATCAGAATAAAGCACTATCGTGTTTTCATATGTCGAGCCGTTATAAGCACCGGGACCGTTATTCAAATAGCCTTCAATCTCACAATCAGAGAAGTACTCGTCATAACATATACTTATTAGCTCGCAACCGCCGAAATCTGTTTTAAAGTAGTTTTTCACACTCTTAACAGCGTCCTCCAGTTCCTGCTGACTGAATCTCTCGGAATCCCCAAGCTCCACCTTGACATTTTCGACAATACCGAATTTTAGACTACATGCCGCAAGTGAAAAGCATATTGCCGCCGATAGAATTATCGCCGTTATTCTAAAAATTATTGATTTTTTCATTTAATATCGTTCCTTTCCACAATAAAACTATTTTTTTATCGAGTCCCAGTAAGCCTTTGCCGCCTGTTCGGTCTTGTTGTCGCCGTATTCGTAATAGCGCACGCCTTTGAGTGCGTCGGGGAGATACTGCTGACGCACATAATGCCGCGGATAGTCGTGCGGATAGAGATAATGCTGTCCCTTGACTGCCGCGTCCTCGCCGTCGTAGTGCTTATTTTGAAGCTGGCGCGGAATCGAACCAACCTTGCCGTTGTGTATGTCCTCCATCGCCGCATTGATGGCGCAGTAGGCGGAGTTGGATTTCGGCGCAGTCGCCACGAGGATAACCGCATCGGCAAGCGGTATACGCGCTTCGGGAAATCCCACCATCATCGCCGCGTCAATGCAGGATTTGACTATCGGAATGAGCTGCGGGTAGGCAAGTCCCACATCCTCGCAGGCACACACCATCAGTCGTCGGCATATAGAGGGCAGGTCATTAGCCTCCACCAGTCGCGCGAGATAGTGAATAGCTGCGTCGGGGTCAGAGCCGCGCATGGATTTCTGAAATGCCGAGAGGATGTCGTAATGCTCCTCGCCGTCCTTGTCGTATCGGAATGCACTGCGCTGTGATAGCTCCCGGGCACGGTCTAGGGTAATATTTCTCACACCGTCCTGTGGAACAGTAGACATGACGCACAGTTCAACAGAGTTGATGGATTTGCGAACATCGCCGCCGCATCCTGTCGCGATCTGCTCAAGCACGCCCTCCTCAATAACGAACTGTTCGCCCAGCTCGTCCTGCATGAAGTCGAACGCGCGCTTTATGCCGCGCTGAACCTCCTCGGGCGGCACAGGCTTGAATTCAAATACCGTGGAGCGGCTGAGGATCGCGCTGTATACATAAAAATACGGGTTCTCGGTAGTTGAGGCGATAAGCGTTATTTTGCCGTTTTCTATGTATTCAAGCAAGGTCTGCTGCTGCTTCTTGGTAAAATACTGAATCTCGTCGAGATAGAGCAGTATACCGTTCTGCGCCATAAAGGTGTCCAGCTCGCTTACGATGTCCTTGATATCCTGTGTGGAAGCCGTTGTGCCGTTGAGCTTGTGCAGACGTCGGTTTGTTTTGGCGGCGATAATGCTCGCCAGTGTGGTCTTGCCGATGCCGGGCGGGCCGTAGAATACCATGTTGGGAATATTGCCCGACTCGATAATCTTTCTCAGCGCGCAATTTTCGCCCAGCAGATGCCGCTGACCTATCATATCATCAATTTCCTTCGGACGGATTCTGTCCGCAAGCGGTGACGACATTGTTCAAATTCCACCTTTCATAAAATTAAATTTTCTATATCTCAATCTTGGAGTATTCAATACCGAACGCACCGCTGTATTCCCCTATGGTAACAGTGTCGCCGATT
>JBGUUF010000274.1:0-2968 GCA_045133435.1 Acutalibacteraceae bacterium | reverse complement strand
GCGCCGGCGTCAAGCTCGGCAAAGCGGTAATAATCGCAGTCAAGCACGGCGGGATTGACCGACAGCGCGTTGTAGCTTTTGTGAACAGCCTCTTGCGCGCCGACCTTTTTAAGGCTTTTCATCATAGCAGAGATCAGCGTTTGCACATAGCTCTGCTGATTATTATCATACGGTTCGTCCTCAAACAGCGCCGCAGCGATCTCTCGGGTGCTGCAGGAGCTGCCGTGGCGGTGTACCAGATACGCAAAGATCTCCTTCGATCTGCTGCGTTCAAAATGAACAGGCGTGCCGTCGGGCAGAAATACGTCAAAATTGCCGAAGCACTGTACCTTTAGCAGCGCGTCGTTCTTCGGGATTATCGGGAACCGCAGTTCCTCAAGCTCACGCGCGACCTCTTCCTTGGTGACGGGCTTCATGATATAGCCGCTCGCGCGCATATCCATCGCGTCCGCCTTGTACTCGGAAAATCCCGTGACAAAAATTATATTCATCTTGGGATTGCTTTGCTTAAGCCTTTTGGCAACCTCTACGCCGTTCATACCGCGCATATGGATATCCAAAAAAGCGACGTCGCAGCCGTTCTTTTCCGCCTCCTCCAACAGATCATCCTGATCGTCATAGGCTAAGACCTCAGCGTCGGGCTTAACTTTTTTTACGCACATTTCAAGCATCTGTAACGCCAGCTGTTCATCATCAAGACACAGTATCTTCATTTTGTTGACCATCCTTTGGGAGTATCACTTTCGCGACAGTTCCCTCTCCCGGTGTACTTTCTATTATCATTTCACCGCCGCACATATCTTTGAGACGGCGCTGTGTATTTTCCATACCGACGTGCGAACGTCCGTCGTCCTTCTTCTGCGCGGTCGTATCAAATCCGACTCCGTCATCCGAAACGATGACTTCATAGGCGTTATCGGTCTCACGCGTCGCGATAGTGACCGTGCCGCCTTTTTTCTTCATTCCTACACCGTGCTTAACGGCGTTTTCTACGATAGGCTGGATGCTGAGCTGCGGCAGAACAAAGTCCGTTGGCTGAATATCATATTCCACATTCAGCTTATTGCCGAAGCGGAGCTTTTCGATGTACAGATACTTCTTCAAATGCTCAAGCTCCTGAGTAAACGGTACGGGATTTGTCTGCTTCAGCGAATCCATATTCCCCCGCAGGTACTTGGCGAATGTCACCGTTGCCTCCTGCGCGGTTTCGGGATCGATACTGCACATCATCGCGATTGACGTCAGGGCGTTGTACATAAAATGCGGTTGGATCTGAGATACCATAACGCCGACCTTTGCCTCGTACAATTCCTTTTGCATCTGTTGGTACCGGATGGATTCGAGGTACTGCTTTCTAAGGTCGTACACCAAGCGCACGATCTGATAGATCATAGTGATCGTAAGTCCGAAATAGTAAAAATGGATGTTTGTGAAAACCAAATAACGGTTCAACGCGTCTAATAAAATCGAAAGCGTAAGCGGCGTCCACGATATCAGGATCATAATAGCCTGCGAGTTGTGCCTTGTCTCAACAAACAGCAATGCCGTAATAACAAGCGTTCCGGCAGCCGCTAATAAATACATTATCGGCGAGGTCGCGTATAGATCACTGACATTAGTGAATTGCAGCACTATCACCGCTATCACTGCCAGAATATACACGGTTGCGACAACGTTTGCCACAGCGCGCGCCACATTGCCCGTGAGGTTGGATTTAAAATAGAACATTATCGATATGAACAGACAGTAACCGAGCAAAATCACTATCGTCATACAGGCTCCGGGGTCGATTATCCACATATTCATATAGACGCTAGCCCGCTGTCCGATCATAAACATTCCCCAGAAAAAGCAAAGCGCGCCAAAGGCAAAATATTGATAATTGATCTTGCCCAGAATAAATCCAGCTATCGGGAACAAAAATATACCGAAAAAGCAAACCAGCAAAAACGCCAGCACCGGCGGCAAAACATCGAAGAAAAATTTAAGATAAACTCCGTTTGCTTCGCTGAACATAACCTTAAAGCAATCGTTAAAGTTCTGCTCCGCAAAGGGGTAAGGGTTGACGACCTCCAAAATAAACTCCTTTTCGCCGAGCTTGCCGTCAGCGTTCAGCGTCGTGTTGTATGCAGTTATCGTTTTGTATCCGGGAGTATCGGGTAAGCTGACCTTGGACGCGTAGCCTTCGGAATACACTTTGTCAAAAATCTCGGGCTCGAACATCGGATCATTTGGATTATCCGCGGATGATATATACAGTTGACGCAGATCCTCCTTGCCGAGGTAAGTGAGTTCAAACACCGGTTTCCCATCGGAAGTTTTTGTTGTGTACCACACATTTTGCGAGGAAATGGTGATATTCTCGGAATAAATCGCGGTGAAGTCAGACATTTTTCCCTTAAATGTGATTTTGTGAAATCGCTCGTTGATTGGATCATAGCCGTTGGTCGGCTTCCATTCGCCGCCGTCTACGGAATATTCTCCCTCAAGAAAGACCGTCCTTGAAATGGTCGTATCAAGCTTTAAGTAATTTTGAGCGCCGTAAATGATCAATCCGATAAACAGCAAAATCACTATGCTGACGCCGACAAAAGTCCACTGTCTGCTTCTCAGCACCTTTATCATTCTTTCACCTCGCGATTATTATTTATTTGACCGGATCTCTTTTTGCGGATCCGTCTGTAAAACTACTATTATTATAAAAAACAAATCGAATAAAGTCAATGCGGTCAAGCGTAATATTCCTGTCTTTTTGCCGGACGCGCACCTGCCGTATAACGATCCCCCTGTCCGAAGAACAGGGGGATTTTTCTTGTTAATCGAAAACCCCCGATTGTATCGGGGGTTCAAAAAAGCTTAAGCGGTACACAAAAAATACTCCTTCTGATATAATAGAAGTGCGGTCTGGCAACTGCACAAAAATAACAGAAGGAGGTCATGAAATGCATGACAATAATAGTTTAGCACA
>JBGUUF010000273.1:0-2757 GCA_045133435.1 Acutalibacteraceae bacterium | reverse complement strand
ATATGACCTTTGAAGAATCCATTCAGGTGACAAAGATTCACTCAATTGCGGGCATTCTGCCGCCAAACGTGCAGCTTATACGCAATCGACCGTTTCGTTCGCCTCACCATAATGCGTCGCCCGCCGCAATCGCAGGTGGAGGTCATATTCCCGGTCCGGGCGAAGTTTCGCTGGCTCACAACGGCGTGTTGTTTCTGGACGAGCTGGCTGAATTCAACAATATGGCGCTTGAAATGCTGCGTCAGCCGCTGGAGGATCACGAGGTCACAATATCGCGCAGTACGGGGCGAGTTACATATCCCTGCGATTTCCAAATGATCGCCGCCATGAACCCTTGCAGATGCGGCTATTTCGGGCATCCCACAAAACAATGCACCTGCTCCAAAGGCGCGGTTGCAAAGTATTTGGGCAAGATTTCGGGACCGCTGCTGGATAGAATGGATATTCACGCCGAGGTTCCGCCTGTGGATTACAATGAATTGTCGCGGTCGTCGCCGTCGGAAAGTTCGGCTGAGATACGCAAGAGGGTGAATGCTGCGCGAAAAATTCAGCAGGAGCGCTTCGAGGGCATGGGGATTGCCTGCAACGCGAGAATTACGCCGTCGGTGTTGCATAAGGTTTGCCCCATGACCGACGATGCATCACGATTGTTGCAAATGGCGTTCGACCGATTAAAGCTGTCGGGACGTGCCTATGACCGCATTATGAAAGTTGCGCGCACCGTGGCTGATTTGGATAATTGCGATACGATAGATTCTGCGCATATTTCCGAGGCCGTGCAGTTCCGAACACTGGACAGAAATTATTGGAATAATTGATTTTTGCATAAATTGGTGTTTGGAAAGATTACATCCTGTGCGCTTAAATGTTTTTTGATGTAAAAATTTCAAAATATTACAATTTCTTTAAATTATTGACTTAATTGAAAAAGTGTGCTAAACTAAGGTTCGGCTAATATATGTGAAAGGAAACGATAAAATTGGAAGAAAGAAAGTATTACCCTCTTACCAAGTCTCAGCAGGTTATGTTTATTAACCTTAATTTTTGCTACAAAAAGTCGGTTGTAAACATCTGCGCGCTTGCTGATTTGTTCAGCGAGATCAACGCTGATGTGTTATTCGAGGCGATGAAGATAAGTCTCAAGCGCAATAAGTCTGCCGGCGGTCGTTTGTCCAAGCAGGGCAAGGAATATCTGCAGTATTTTGTAGAGAACGAAGAGCCTGAGAACATTTTTATGGTCGATCTGAGCGATAAAAATGATGAACAGCGTGAGAAAATTTATAAAAAATGGGGTTCCAAGCCTTTCCCGAATAAGACCTGCGATACACAGCCCTACAGACTGTATCTGATAAAAAGGGATAGCAATCTCCATTCCATTTATCTCTGCGTGTCGCATATTTTCTTTGACGCATATGCTGTAATGCTCATGCTCGATGATATATTTAATGTTTATCATGCGATGGTCAAGGGTGAGCCTGTGCCGCCCTGCAATATTGACCCGCTGCCTGCGTATGAAGCTGACTGGGCGTATCAAAAAACAGAAAAGTACCAAAAAGATGAAAAATATTGGGACGAAGAAGTGCTTGCTACAGAGCCTCAATTTTCGTCCATCGGCGGATTGAATTCTAAGGAATATAAAAAGAACAGAAGATCAGGCGCATTTATCAACTTGCTGCGTGTAAAAGGCAAAATGATCAATTTGCCCTTTGAAAAGGAATTGACCGACAAGGTCAATAATTACGCTATGGAGCATAATATGTCTCCGCAGAATATTTTCTATCTGGCAATTCGCTCCTATCTCAGTAAGGTATGCGGCAATCAGGAAGATATATCAAT
This sequence comes from Acutalibacteraceae bacterium, assembly GCA_045133435.1. Taxonomy (GTDB): domain Bacteria; phylum Bacillota; class Clostridia; order Oscillospirales; family Acutalibacteraceae; genus RUG762. The sequence continues at coordinate 921 of JBGUUF010000273.1, read as the reverse complement.
AATGAACAATCTCGCCAGACGCGGTACCGTTGCACAGAAGAGAGCCGGCGGCACAATGGTAAATGCAAACTTAATTCGCACCATTATTCCGAATAATGCCACATTTGCCGAGGGTTGCGATATTTACAATAAGACATTTAAAAACGCATATCGGCATGGAACATTTGCTTTTAATGACTTCATAGCACTTTATCAAAAGAAATATAACACAAATCCGCTTGAGGGTTATTATTCGTTTTCCGTCACATATCAGCCTGTTATCGGTGTTAATGCCGGCGATATTAAATATTCTTTCCGTCGTATGCCTAATGGCGCTGATCTGATGCCGCTGTATCTGACCGTTATGCCCAAGGACAATTTCTCGGGTGAATTGCTGTTTAATTATGAGTATCTTTGCGGTTACACAAAGCTTAAAGATATTTATAAGGTACATGAATTTATCAAAGAGTTTGTTGCCAAGGGAATTGATAATCCCGAGATTACGCTCGAAGAATTGATGAAATAATTACACATTTTGAATTTGATTACCCGCCGTCTGCCTCAATATGACGACGGGTAATTTGTATGAAAGGATGACTTGATTTACATGGATGCTAAAAAATTCACCGAGCTGTGGCAGAGTGAAAATTCGCCGTTGATAAAATTTCAGCTCAAGACAGATATGGCGGCGGGATTGAGCGAATTGACCGCGTCGATCCTCAAAAATCACGGATTGCCGAAAACCGCAGAGCCGTGGCTTAATTTTATGGAATTTCTGATAGTGGACGAAAGTGTATCTGATGTGCTCAACGGTCTTAATTACTACCCGATAGGTTATCTGGCAAACGGCGACATAATCTGCATTGACAAGGCAGACGAAAAGCTGATGATCTGCGACCACGAGGACATGACCTATACATGGATGCTGAATTCATCGCTCGG
>JBGUUF010000272.1:0-2131 GCA_045133435.1 Acutalibacteraceae bacterium | reverse complement strand
CTACGGGCATGGGCGTGAAATCAAACCCTGCCATAGGAACCAGACGCGACTCCATTCCCCTGACCGTGCCGACGAACATTATCTCGGCATCGGGGTGCTTGCGCCTTATTGTATCGGCAATGGCTATGGCGGGATTGATATGCCCCGCCGTGCCGCCTCCTGCCATCAATACCTTCAACAATACATTCCTCCTACTTACAGCAAAATCAAATAACTTTATTCGGCGATCGTCGCGATATTGCCAGCAGCACGCCTATTTCAGCGAGCAGCATGAGCAGCGATGTGCCTCCGTAGCTGAAGAAGGGCAGGCTGATGCCTGTATTCGGCACCATCTTGGTGACAACGCAGAAGTTCAGCAATGCCTGAAATCCTATCTGCGAGGTTATGCCTATGCCCAAAAATCTTGAGAATTTGTCGGGGTTTGAGATGCTGACCGCAAAGCCTCTCCACACAAACAGCGCAAAGAGAAGCACGATCACCGACGCGCCCACAAGTCCCAGCTCTTCGCATACTACAGCGAAAATAAAGTCGTTCTGCGGCTCGGAAATATAAAGATATTTCTGCCGCGAATTGCCTAGGCCAACTCCGAAAAGTCCGCCCGAACTGATGGCATACAGCGACTGGATATTCTGCCAGCCGTCTCCCAGCTTATCTGTAAACGGGTCCAGCCATACATCTATTCTGGATTTACCGTAAGGTACGATGTCGGTGTAAATTACCAGATAGAGCGCTATCGTACCCACTATTGCCAACGCGCCGAAATACGATTTCTTGGTACCGCCAACATACATCATAGTTGCGATGATAAGCACGATAAGGATAGTACACGAAAGATGCGGTTCGAGCAGCAGCAGTACCAACAGACCGCCGAACACCAAAAGGAGCGGAAGCACTGCCTTCAGAAAATTCTGCCACATTTCATAACGCCACTTGGCAAATTTACTGCGGTTTACACGCAGTTTGGTGGCTTCATCCGGATAACTCAGCGTGTTTATCTGCTTGTAATACTTCGAGAAATAGTATGCACACCACAGAATTACGGCAAATTTAGCTATCTCCGACGGCTGGAATGAGATAAATCCCAGCGGGATCCAGCGTTTTACGCCGTTTATTCTCGGCATAAACAGAACTATTATCATCAGAGCATAGGAGAAACCGAGAAGTCCCCACGGCAGCTTATTCTTATACTTTTCGGGCGGTATCACGCTTATGGCGATCATCGCTATAATTCCGATGATTGCAAACAACACCTGACGCACAATATAATAGGTGCTGTTCTCAAGCTCGTAATATGCATATGCATAGCTGGCGGAATACATCATGATAAGACCTAGCGCTAAAAGCAGCATCACTATGAAGAACAGCGGTTTGTCATAGCTGAGTCTCTTATTTTTCAGAACGCCCATCATGTAACGAAAAGCCTTGACCAGTGCTTGAGCGATTCTCTTAGTCAAACTTTCACTGCTTTTTGCCTTGGCAGCTCCGGCTTCGCGGGAAGCACGCCTGTCTCTCGTCGCAGTGCCTTGAGAGGATCTGCTGTTTCTGGCAGTCGGGCGCTGAGATGTCGTTCTGCATCCTGATGACGTGCTCTGAGAGCTTTTTTTCTTTTTGCGCACAGGTCGGGTATAATATTCATCCTGCTCCGCTTCATACTCTCTGCGGGGTTTCTGACTTGTGGTACGTCTGCGGCGCGGAATATCGTCCGTACTGATTCTGTCCATTAAGTGTACTCCTTTCCAGATTGAATATCAGTAAGCTCACTAAAGTGTCGTTATCATTTATAACACTTATTCAATACAAATTAAACCTTGATCTATATTTTCAATTTATATTGAATAAAAGCTATAAAATGCCGTTCTGCCAAAAGGCGGAAAAATCCTTCCGCGTATTTTCGGAAGGCAAAGGGCACATTTCGGCGTGCGGTTTAATTTTTTAACGTCCGCACACCGATGTGCAAAAAATATCATTGTCAGATCATCCGTGTGAGTGCCACTGCGCATATGCCTGCCGCAAGTGTGACAAGGCTGAACACCCAGACTATCTTTATCTCATTCCAGCCGCTCATCTCAAAATGATGGTGGATAGGGCTCATTTTGAAGATTCTCTTGCCGTGGGTGATTTTGAAATATGT
>JBGUUF010000271.1:0-9667 GCA_045133435.1 Acutalibacteraceae bacterium | reverse complement strand
GCGGAGGGGAATCGCAATATTCGAGCGATTTCGGTTGCCGCCTCGTACTCGGGGTTGACCAGCATGCTGATGCCGAAGCCGGTGCGCATAAAATCAAGCTGCTTGGAATATTCCGGCGTTCTGACGCGGGCGATGGAATGCCCCACTCCGATTTTTTTAGCGAGCAGACAGCACAATATATTCAGCTCGTCGGTCTGCGTGACCGATATGAGCAGGTCGGCCTTGTCCGTCCCCGCCTGCTTTTGTATATCATAGCACGCACCGTTGCCGCATATGCCCATGACGTCGTAATCATTAACAGCATCTTCCACGACCTTCGGGTCTTTGTCGATGACTACTACATCGTGCCCCTCTGCCGCGAGCTGCTTGGTCAAATTTCTGCCCACCTTGCCATTGCCAACTATAACAATGTTCATAAGCTGTCTCCCTTTATTTTACACAAATCTTTTGACACCGTGGATAACTCGGCATTCAACACAATAACTATACTATATTTATATAGATTTTGCAATACAGACATTGATTTTTATTTATGCATCCTCGCGGCGACCGCGTGACATCTTAATTTTGATCAGTGTAATGCCGATCATTGTGAGCGAGAACAGTACAGCGTAGATCGCGGCTGCGGTCATTACGATATTCTCGCCTGTCGAGGGCGAATCGGTAGAACTGCCGCCCGAGGACTTCGCCGTCCATGTGAGCATGTAGGGGCTGAACGAGCTTGTGGTGAAGCTGATGCCGTCTACACCGCAGGATATATTATTGACCTTCTCGGCGACGCCCTTGCTGTTATAGTGATAGACGGTGTAGCTGTAATCCGAGTATTTCTTGCCCGACTCAAACTTGTCGGTCGGGTAAGTAAGTGTTACTCTGACACTGCCCTTGGAGATGGTGAGTTCCTCGCCGTCAAGCGACTGGAGGGATATATCATAAAGCGAATAATTGCTCTTTGTCTCGTCAAACGAAGTGTTCAGCTTTTTGACTGCGGCAATAACTGGATCCTTTTCATTATATGCCAAAGTTGAGATAACTATCTTGAAATCAGCGGCATCCAACTGATTGCCGTCACCGTCTTTTACAATGAGGTCATCAGAGGGGGTCGTTTTGCTGACAAAATCATTTCCGCCTTCCTGCTGGAGCTTCTCGGCAACCACCTTGACAGTCGTGGTCTTTACGCTTATTTTGAGAGTGGGCTGTGTGATCTCGCAATACAGCGATTTGCCCTTGAGCGTTTCATCAAATTCAAAGGTGCATGCGCCGTCACTCGAAACCTCAACTTCCTTTTTAGTGGAAGCATCATACCAATTGTATTCACAGCCGGAGTCATCATTCACCATATAATTGTAAGCGCCAAGCTCGATAATGTCGTTGACGTTTACCTCGGTCTGAATGGTGATGGGACTCGACGACCACAGCTTTATCTTGGATGATGACAGCGAAGAATTGCCCTCTAACAGAATGAACTCAAGATAAGGCGAGTTGGTCACATCCAATGAAGTCAGCTTATTGTTGTCGCAGCTTACAGCCATGAGGCGCTTATATCCCGACAAATTGAGGGAGGTGAGACTGTTATCGGAAACGATCAGTTCCTCCAGCGTTTCCTTGCACTTGGAAACATCAATTGAGGTGAGCTGCTCACCCGTGCACTCAATATCAGTTACATCCGCCAAAGCGCCGACGTATTTGCCGCCGTAGAATTTGACTGTAGAGCCTTTGAGCGTGCATGTCACCATTCCGTTAGAGGTCTCTAGCACGACGGGATTGCCGTCGCCCAAGTCCACACAAACCTCGTCCATATAAATATAGAATGAGAATTCAGAGCCTGAAGCCTTGCTTGTCTTGAAAATTATCTTCGGCGATGATGTATCGTAATCACTCGGAGTAACTTCTTCCGTATCTGTCTGAACTCCCTCTGCCGCCTGATTTTCTTGATTATCAGTCTGATTTCCGCCGTTGGCAGCATCGCTGGAACTCGTCACCTTGTCACCGGAGCTTACCGAATTTCCGTCACTTGCCGCGCCAACTGCCAGAACTGCTACTGAAAGAAGAAACAGTGCAGAAAACAGTATAGTCAGCATAAGTGTGCGCGCGCTGACTTTGCCTGCACGCTCAGCATTTGTCTGATTATTCATAACAAATTCCACTCTTTCTGTAAAAATAATTAGTATATAAATATAATACAACCATCATTTTGTTCTGTCAAGCAAAAAAATGAATCTTTTTAATTTTATATTTTATCAAAATAAAGTTCACGATTTGGTAAAATTTTCCAGAACTTGCGATGAGCAGACACGGCAGCAAACATAAATTTAGCCCGTATCCACATAACGTGAATACGGGCATTGTTGGTGACCCATCGGAGATTCGAACTCCGGACACCTTGATTAAAAGTCAAGTGCTCTGCCAACTGAGCTAATGGATCATATGGAATTTGCCGCCAGAATAAAATTCCTCAGGCAGCAAATTCGCTGGCTGGGATGGCTGGATTCGAACCAGCGACATGACGGAATCAAAATCCGTTGCCTTACCGCTTGGCGACACCCCAATAAATATCGCGGTAAGCTTAATAAAAAGATACATCGGCGCGAATAAATCACGCGAGATATTCGCACCGATTTAATCTGTGGGGTGGTATACCGGATTCGAACCGGTGACCTCCAGGGCCACAACCTGGCACGCTAACCAACTGCGCTAATACCACCATATGGCGCGCCAGGAGGGGCTCGAACCCCCGACCTACTGCTTAGAAGGCAGTTGCTCTATCCAACTGAGCTACTGGCGCATAAGATAATTGACACCGTTAAGTACGATGCTGGAGCGGGTGATGGGAATCGAACCCACGCGACCAGCTTGGAAGGCTGGAGTTCTACCATTGAACTACACCCGCGTATTTAACAGCGTATTAGATTATACACTCTGCAAGCCGCTTTGTCAAGTGATTTTTTTAAAAATATCGACTTTTGAGCAATTTTTACAGAGTAACAAAAAATATCCGCCGATGATATGAAAATATTGTAGCATACCACCACATCACGGCATCGGCGGATGATCTGTTAAAATTACTTGGATTCAGCCTTGCGTGTCACTATCACAAGATTGGAGGTGTAGAGAGTTTCGGTAACATCGTACTTCTCGGCATCCACCTCGCCGCTGACTACGGCAATTGCGTTCTCCTCAGTCTCAAGCGCACTGAGCTCGCTGTCGGGCGAAACTTCCTTCACAGTCAGATTTGCGCCGCATGCATAGGCAATTTCGTCCGCGATTGTGACAAAGAAGCCTTCAAAAGCATTGTCATTCTTGTAGATAAACGGCTTGAAGTAGGGATCTGCCACCAGTGTGAAAACCTTGCTGAGCTCCTTGCCCTCTTCCTTGACAGCGGGAGCAACCTCACCGCCCTGCAATTCGGCCTTGATGAGAGCATTAAATCTCTCGGTCGCCTGAATTGCTGTGATCTGAGCGTTGAACTGATTTACAAGATTTTCGCTGCTCTCGGACTTGAGCACGGCGAATTTGTAACCCACTGTAGCGACTTCGCCCTTAACTATCTGGAGAGTATCATTGTCGGCGACCAGCTTCTGGGCGTAATTTGCGTCAACTACCATCGCGGCGATCTTTTTATCGACCAGATCCTTGGCGGCATTGGACATGTCCTCATAACGCTTGATATACTTAGTCAAATTGTTGCTGTCAACGTAGCTGTCGGCCTCGGAACGAAGCTGAACGGCTACTATCTTGCCGTCGAGGTCCTCAACGCTTGCGATCTTCATATCCTTGGAATATGCAACGCCGGTGTCCTCGACCTTGCCCGAGCATGATGTAAACATAAGGCACACAGCGAGCATTGCAGCGCCGAGTGCGGCGAATCTTTTAGTTGATTTCATCTGATTATTCTCCTTGCTGATATTTCTACTTACATTAGTATTATTAATTATTGTAACACAGGCATGCACAAATTACAAGGGAATTTTTTGTAATTTATCCCCTATTCCGCTCTTTTTGGATTATTTGTAAGGCAAAGTATATAATCAGTCGATACATTATAAAGGTGTGACAACTTTATCAGATGGCGTATCGGCATTTCATTCGCACCGCGCTCATAGCGGGCATACATAGTCTGCGACGTATTCAGATAGTCGGCAACCTCCTGCTGTGTCTTATCGTTATCTTCCCGAAGGTCGCGCAGTCGCTTTGTATAAACCAATTGTTCTCCCCCTAAATTTCGCTTAATATTTTTATGATAACACAACATTATCCAACAGTTATTAAAGGTCTATTAAGTTTATAATTAACTCCAATAAAAAAACACCGCCGCGTCGTTCAGCTTTCTTCGCTGAATGACGCGGCGGTCATATTTTGGCGGTCTGCCGTTACGGTGCGCAGACCGTTATTTTGTCAATGAAGCCTCCGCCGCTCTTCCGCCGACTCTCTCCGCACGTTCTTGGCACGGCGAATCGGTCGGATGCGCTCGGACTTTTCATTATATATAAGGAGATAAAACTGAGGTTTAAGCGAAATCGAAGTTAACTGAAATCAACCGAAATTAGTCCTCGCTGCCGTAAACCTTCTTGAGATTTACAAGGTGCTCGTACTTCTCGGCTGCGTACTTCTCAGCCTTGTCGAAGAGAACTTCTGCTCTCTCGGGGAATGCGCGCTTCAGAGCGTTGTAACGAACTTCGCCCATGATGAAGTCGCGGTAGCTCTCTGTCGGAGCCTTGCTGTCGAGAGTGAAGGGATTCTTGCCCTCGTCTGCGAGAGCGGGGTTGAAGCGGAACATATGCCAGTAGCCTGCTGCAACAGCCTTCTTCTCCTCTGTCATAGCGATGCTCATGCCGCCCTTGATACCGTGGTTGATGCAAGGTGCATAGCAGATGATGAGGGACGGACCGTTGTAAGCTTCAGCTTCGCGGAATGCCTTGAGTGTCTGGTTGTAGTCAGCACCCATAGCGCACTGTGCAACGTAGACATAACCGTAGCTCATAGCGATCTGAGCGAGGTCCTTCTTCTTTGTTGCCTTACCTGCTGCTGCGAACTGTGCGACCGAGCCGACAGGTGTGGACTTGGAAGCCTGACCGCCTGTGTTGGAGTAAACTTCTGTATCAAATACGAGGACGTTTACATTCTGACCGGAAGCGAGAACGTGGTCAAGACCGCCGAAGCCGATATCGTATGCCCAGCCGTCGCCACCGAAGATCCACATGGACTTCTTAGCGAGGTAATCCTTGTCAGCAAGTGTCTTCTTGACAACATCGCCGCAATCGCCGCATGCATTCATAGCCTCGAGCTCAGCGATGAGCTTGTCTGTAGCAGCTCTGTTTGCAGCGGAATCGTTGAATGTTGCGAGGTAATCTGCGGCTGCTGCCTTGACGGATTCAGGAGCATTTGCACACTCGCTGATAGTCTGGACATAGCCTGCGAGTCTGTCGCGGATAGCTCTCTGAGCGAGGTTCATACCGAGACCGAACTCTGCGTTATCTTCAAAGAGGGAGTTAGCCCAAGCAGGACCGTGACCCTTCTTGTTTACTGTGTAAGGTGTGGAAGGTGCAGAACCGCCCCAGATCGAAGAACAGCCTGTTGCGTTTGCGATGTATGCTCTGTCACCGAAGAGCTGAGTCATCAGCTTAGCATAAGGAGTCTCGCCGCAGCCTGCGCATGCGCCGGAGAACTCGAGGAGGGGCTGCTTGAACTGGCTGCCCTTGACTGTAGCTTCGCTGAACTTTGCCTTGACTTCTTCCTTCTCGTCGAGTGTCTGACCGTAAGTGAAGATGTCCTGCTCCTTGAGCTGAGTTGCGATCGGCTTGAGTGAGAGAGCCTTCTCGCCCTTCTTGCCCGGGCAGACTGTTACGCAGCTTCCGCAGCCTGTGCAGTCGAGAGTAGAAACTGTCACAGCGAACTTCATGCCGGGAACGCCCATCATGTCAACAGCCTTTGTTCCCTCGGGAGCAGCAGCAAGCTCAGCCTCTGTCATAGCGACAGGACGGATAACAGCGTGCGGACATACCATAGAGCAGAAGTTGCACTGGATGCAGTTCTCGAAATTCCATTCGGGAACGTCAACAGCGATACCGCGCTTCTCGTATGCAGCAGAGCCCTGGGGCATTGTGCCGTCTGCATTCTCAACGAATGTAGATACAGGCAAACTGTCGCCCTTCTGTGCGTTTGCGGGAATGAGGATGTCGTTTACAAACTTTACGAGGTCAGCTCTGTCGCCTGTAGCAACATGAGCAACGCTGTCGTCTGTGCAGTTTGCCCAGTCAGCGGGAACAGCAACCTCAACGATGTTCTTAACACCGGCGTCGATAGCGTCGTGGTTCATCTTAACGATGGCTTCGCCCTTCTTGCTGTAGGACTTTGTAGCAGCGTCCTTCATGTACTGGACAGCCTCTTCGATCGGGATGATGCCGGAGAGCTTGAAGAATGCAGACTGGAGAACTGTGTTTACACGGCTGCCCAGACCGATTTCCTTACCGATCTTGATAGCGTCGATAGTATAGAACTTGATGTTGTTTTCAGCGATGAACTTCTTTACCTTGCCCGGAAGGTTAGCGGAGAGCTCTTCGCCTGTCCATGAGCAGTTGAGAAGGAATGTGCCGCCGGGAACGAGGTCCTCAACGATGTCATACTTATCAATGTAAGAAGGATTATGGCAAGCAACGAAGTTAGCCTTGTTTACATAGTAAGTGGACTTGATCGGAGATGTACCGAAACGCAGATGGCTGATAGTTACGCCGCCCGACTTCTTAGAGTCGTATGCGAAGTATCCCTGAGCGTACATGTCTGTGTGGTCGCCGATGATCTTGATGGAGTTCTTGTTAGCACCGACTGTACCGTCTGCGCCAAGGCCCCAGAACTTGCAGCATGTTGTGCCTGCAGGTGTTGTGTTGGGATTCTCTTTGATCTCAAGAGAGAGGTGTGTAACGTCATCTTCGATACCGATAGTGAATCTCTTCTTGCAGTCAGCAGCGTCGATGTTGCGGTATACAGCGATGATCTGAGCAGGAGTTGTATCCTTAGAGCCGAGACCGTAGCGGCCGGATGTGATCTTGACGCCTGCGAGCTTGCTGTCAGCGAGAGCTGCAACAACGTCGAGATAGAGAGGCTCGCCGAGTGAGCCGGGTTCCTTTGTTCTGTCGAGAACAGCGATGCCCTTGACAGTCTCAGGGATAGCTGCAACAAGGCGCTCTGCGCTGAACGGACGATAGAGGTGAACCTTAACAAGACCCCACTTTTCGCCTGCTGCGTTCATGTAGTCGATAGTCTCTTCGATAGTATCGCATACAGAACCCATAGCGATGATGACCTTGTCAGCATCGGGAGCACCGTAGTAGTTGAAGGGCTTGTAGTTTGTGCCGATCTTTGCGTTGACCTTATCCATGTATTCCTCGACAAGTGCGGGAACTGCATCATAATAGGTGTTGCAAGCCTCGCGAGCCTGGAAGAAGATGTCGGGGTTCTGAGCGGAGCCGCGGAGTACGGGGTGCTCAGGATTGAGAGAACGGCGGCGGTATGCGTCAACTGCGTCCCAATCGAGCATGTCTGCCAGGTCTTCATAATCCCACATCTCGACCTTCTGGATCTCGTGAGATGTGCGGAAGCCGTCAAAGAAATGGAGGAAAGGCACACGACCCTTGATTGCAGTCAGATGAGCAACTGCACCGAGGTCCATACATTCCTGAGGATTGTTGGAGCAGAGCATTGCATAGCCTGTCTGACGGCATGCATAAATGTCGGAGTGATCGCCGAAGATGGAGAGTGCGTGTGAGCAGAGTGCACGAGCGGAAACATGAATTACGCCCGGGAGAAGCTCACCGGCCATCTTGTACATATTGGGGATCATAAGGAGCAGACCCTGAGATGCAGTGTAGGTGGTTGTGAGAGCACCTGCTGCCAAAGAGCCGTGAACAGCACCTGCTGCGCCGCCCTCGGACTGCATTTCTGTGACCTGTACTTCTCTGCCGAAGAGGTTTTTCTTGCCTGCTGCGGCATACTTATCTGTTTCGTCAGCCATTACGGAAGACGGAGTGATGGGGTAAATGGCAGCAACGTCGGTAAATGCATAAGATACGTGAGCAACGGCGTTGTTACCGTCCATGGTTTTCTTTTTTCTAGCCATGTTGTTTTTCCTCCTTAGAATTAATGAAAGATCAATTGCGGCAACTAAACAGAATAAATGCAGAAGAAAACACGTATCAAATAACTATTTTCCGACTCCTGCCGTGCAATAACCGCATGGTGCGGAGACAGCATAACATCCTTTTGAAAACTGCCGCAATGTTTGATTGAAATGCACGGAAACATCCCAATGCACTATTGAATATTTTAGCACTTTTCATTCTATATGTAAAGCAAAATCGAAATAAAAAAGCAAAAATTAATTCTATATTCAAAAAATTGGACCGCTCTGCTAAACTGCTAGACTGAAATTTGCAGATTTGAGAAATCATCACATATTTACTATTTGACAATCAAGGCAAGATGTGATACTATGTAAAAAACTAACACAAACTATCAATACTCAAAGCCATAATTTTACATTTTGTGAAATTCATGTCTTTATTTCACGGTCGATTTCCTAAAAATTTATTATATAAAAAATTTATAATGTAAAGGACGGTTATTTACAATGATGAAAAAATTTTTTGCCGCTGTGATCGCGGCGGCACTGCTCGCATGCCCGCTCTGTGCATGCGGCTCCGACAAATCTGACGCTCTCCCCTCCGATTCGTATGAATATCAGGAGGAAGCGCGGTATTCCCCCTCCATCACCTCGGAGGATATGGACGGTGTATCACCGCTAACGGTCGCCTATGAATATGTTGACGGCAAGGACAGCATAGAGATCTACTATATCTCCTTCGGCTGCGACATCGACGGCATCACATTGGAGCGGATCGACGAAAACGGCGAACCCACTGAAACGCTTTTCAGCACCCAGTCGATGAAATCGACCGAATGCTTCAAGCTCATCACCACAGTTCCCGAGGGCTTCCCAAACAGCCGTATCACTGTAGTCTGCGGCGAGAATGAATATCGCTATCAGATCAGCTACAACGGTCGCGACGGCGGCGCAAATTTGATAGAGTGCTGATTCCCTGTAACAAATCAAATTATTGCAAAATAAATTTATAAAAAATTACGCATTGTATTGAACTTAAACCGCAATACAATGCGTAATTTTTATTTTCCAGAGCCGTCAAATGCGTGCTGCTCGATGTACGCCATCATCTGATTGCGCTTTTTAAGGCAGAAACACACCGCGAATACGCAGCCTGCCGCAGCAATAATGTATTTTTTAAGCCACATGGATATGATACACACCACTGCGGCTATCACGCAGCATATGATCATCTCGGCGAGATGTTCGCGCTTCCACTTATTGCGCCAGAAATCACAGCGTTCCTTGAGGGTGAATCTGCTCTGCTCCTGCTCGCCTATCACCGACACGATGTTCTCATCGGCTTTGCGGCGGTAGCTGCCGTCGTCTATCCTCTCGCCGCACAGCAATTCATTAACGCTCACACCGAATTCCGCGCTCAGCAATTGCAGCATCTCGATGTTGGGCATGTAATTGCCGTTTTCCCATCGCGAAACTGTTTTATTAGTAACGCCCAGCCTTTCGCCCAATTCCTCCTGCGTGAGATTTTTCTCCCGACGCAACTCAGCGATAAAT
>JBGUUF010000270.1:0-7878 GCA_045133435.1 Acutalibacteraceae bacterium | reverse complement strand
CGCAGTTCGCCGAATACGATTTTATTGAAGAAGTCACGATTGCAGCTGCAGAGGACTATTCCTACCAGTTTGAATTTTACGTTTTGTCCGATCAGGAGCATACAAAAGCATTCTTTGAGGAAAACAAGGCTATATTTGAGGATTCTATCACGGGGAATTACACCCAAAGCGCGTCGAGCGGTGAGAATTACTCCAAATACACCGCTACCACTGACGATAAATTCAAGTTTATCGAATACATCGACACCACTGTGCTTTATATCAATGTGGATAAAGCGCACAAGAGCGAAGCTGAAGAGTTCATTAAGGGTCTTAATTATTAATAAGACTACATCACCTCGGATAACATAAAAAGCCGCCGCAGGGAGATTGTAAAAAATCTCTGCGGCGGCTTCTTATGTTTTATGCACTTTCGTTCACTATATCATTATAAAGGGTGACAATTCTTCTCCATGTAGTCCAGCCTATATATCCTGTTTCATCCAAGCCCGCCTGCCGCTGAATTGCCCGCACGGCATTTGCTGTATTCGGACCGTAAACTCCATCAACCGTAACGCTCGGAATGCTCGGGTCAACTGCCGCTATCGCGTTGATATACCGCTGCATCGTGGCGACAAATATGCCCGTTGAACCCGGAACAAGCGCATATCCGGGATATACCTGCCCCTCATAGTCGTTGTACTGCGGCGGTATCGACTGAATGGTTCTGTTGTACGCCGCCTGCAACGCGTTCCATGTGTTCCGCCCCACTATGCCGTCGGGCGTTAATCCCTCGGCACGCTGGAATGCCTCTACCGCTGCTTTCGTACTCGGGCCGAATATTCCGTCCAGCTCGACATACGGTATATCGGGGTTGAAATAATTCAGCACGCGCAGGTAATATTGGAGCAGTTCCACGCCTGTGCCGCGACTGCCCTCGCTGAATGTCCGCTCAAATATTCGGGCGATCTCGGAGTATTTAAGACCCTCGGAATAAAGCTCGTTGAGATTTTTGACCGAGTTGTAGACCTGTTTTATTTTGTACCACGTTTCCTTACCCACGATGCCGTCGGGATTCAGGTTGAATATCCGCTGGAAGGCTTTCACTGCCTCCTCGGTCTGGCGGTCAAAGAATCCCGAGCCTACGTTAACTCGCGGGATGGCGGGGTAATTTCGGGCGATTCGGTTCAGTTCACGCTGGATGGTGCGTACCTCCTCCGACACCGTTCCCAGACGCAGTGGGACTCCCGGATATGACGGGATGTTCGGACCGACGGGGGCATTGGTCACCAAGTCGATGTCAGTGCCGTAGTAGCGCTGGAGTATCTCATAGGGAGTAAGCCCCTGATTCGCCAGAGTTACCGTTCCCCACTGCGAAAGTCCCTCGCAGGTCACAGTCGTACCGTTGCAGTATGCCGTAAAATACGGCTCAATACTCCCCTGTTTCACCACATAATTGTTGAAAATATCGTCAACGATTTGGTTTATGTTGTCAAAAATATCTCTGCCGTACACAAAATACTGGTCGTATGCGGTGCTGTTGGTTATATCAAAATCATAGCCGCGGCTTCTGTAAAACTCCGTGAATATGCGGTTGAGCGCGAATGAGATCTGCGCGTAAATATTGGCTCTTATCGCGTTTTCAGGCCATGTGGGATAAATCTCGCTCGACGCAACATTCTTGATGTAATCAATAAACGGCACGGTAACATTCTGCGCACTCGTGTCGCCTGGTCTGCCGAGATGTACCGTGATGTATTCGGGAATAACTACCGGTGTCTCTGCCATTTCAATCATCTCCTTTTGAACTCAGAGTGTATTCGGCTCCATTTCGGGGAATATTATCGTACTGCTGCCGCCGCCAAACTGCACGGGTACCATGCGCACAGGCTGTATCGACTTGATACCGTCGAATATCGGCACATGTGTGTATTCCTGCGAGCGATGTCTTGCCTCGCTTACCATTACATTGTACTGCGAGTAAGGCAGTGTCATCTGAATGCCGTCACCGCGCGGCTGGGGAGATTCGGAAATTGAGCGGGCAGGCGCGGGCAGCTCGATATTATCCACAATGCCGCTGATGTCGGTGAGTCCGTAGAAAAATACATGCTGACCGTCGGCGAATTCTTTGGTGACTATGACCTCGGCATTCGGAATTGGCACAGCCTGCTGACCCGAAAACACTTGAACTCTCAAAGCTCCCGTGCCTGGATTTTGGCTTAGGAACTGCTCATATGTCAGATTTGAGCTTTCATCTCTGAGCGGCTCCATATTATTCGGCTGCGGCAGGCTGGGGGCAGGCGGCATACTCGGTGCGGGCTGAGGTGTTGTCGGCTGAGGTCTGTTGGGATTCGGTGGAATATTCTGCGGCTGACGTTCGATAGGCTGCTGCTGACCTGCGGGTGGCTGCATCATGTTGGGATTCATGGGCAGATCTCGCGGCTGTGCCTGAACAGGCTGTGTCTCAGACTGCATCTCGCCCATCGGCTCGGAAACAGTCGGCTGTACGTCATCCGCGGGCTCAAGCTGTGCGCTTGCGGGAACGTCATCGCCCATCTGTCGGGAAATATTCATCAATTCGTTGGAATATTGCTCTATCATCGACTGGAATTCATTTTTCAGCAAAATTCTCACTCCCTGTTTTTATTGGTCATATTATACTTATGACGAAATCGGCGGAATTATGTCAAAAAAAATCTGCCGCACATCAGTTGATGCACGACAGATCGCAAAATCAGTCTATTTTCTTTTTGATTTTCTTTTTGGTGTTTCGCAAAATCCTTGCGGCTATTCGCTTGTAAGTGCCGTTCCACGCAACATTGACCTCCGCTCCCAACAGCATGATATACATACAGAAGTAAAGCCACAGCATGAGCAGCACAACAGCCGTAAGACTGCCGTAAACATTGGCGTAGTTGCTGAAATTGTCGATGTAGAACGAATAGATGTACGAGAAGCCTATCCAGCCAACCGCGCTTACCAATGCGCCCGGAAGCTCCTCAAATACAGTGGATTTTCTGTTCGGCATGGCGATATACAATATATCAAATATCAGCACCAGCACGCCGAAGCCCAGCAGCCACCTTATTCCACGGGAAATGATCCTGATATTTTCCGCCGCTATCGGCAGGTAATTTATCAAAGTGTGATATATCGTATTACCGAATACGAGGAATCCCAGCGCGGCTATTATCATTACAATGAGTATCGCTGTATAGAGCACCGACAAAAAACGCATTTTGAAATAATCGCGGCTTTCTTCGATGGAGTATGCTGCGGTAAGTCCCTGCATTATGGAATAAACGCCCTTTGACGCTGACCACAAGGTAGTCACCGCCGTTACCGAGAGCACCGTACCTGTGGATTTCGCTATAATTTCATTGAGCATTTCTGTGATAAGGACGTTGACATCCTTCGGCAGCATGTCTAACTCTATCATTGTCGCACCGTCACTGAAATACGGAAGATATTTGAGCAGTGTAAGCAGCAGCATTATCAACGGAAAGGCCGAGATTATTATGAAAAACGCCGCCTGCGCCGAATATGCGCTTATGGAATCTTCCTTAATGGCTTTCATAAAATTATCGACGACTTCTATTAATTTTTTTATTATGCGCTTCATCTTACACCGCCCTTTTGGAAATCATATTTTTATCTGAAAGATGCGCTGGCAGGCGACCAGACGTTGTAGTTGTGCTTCGTAGTCTTTTTGACAACATAAAGTGCATCGTCCGCATGCTTCATAGCTTCGTTGATGCTTTCCACCGAGAAGTGATCGGTGGTTGCTATGCCGATAGAGCAGGAAACGCGTTTTTGGGGGTCGATAACGAAATCTGAGCCCATTTTTTCCTTGAGCTTGTCGGCAAAGCCGTCTGTCTCGTCGAGCTTCTGATATATCGACTTCGCGATTGCCACGCCCTCGTCTTGGCTGGAATCGGTGATAACTATTACAAATTCGTCGCCGCCGTAACGGATAGCATAGCCGCGGTCTTTGGTGATCTGCTTGAATATGTCAGCGAATGAAACCAACAGTACGTCGCCGATGGCGTGACCGAATGTATCGTTGTAATACTTGAAATTATCAAGGTCGATATACAGCACCGTCGTGGTGACGTTGGGTATCGAGCCGTATTTTTTCATCGAGACTTCAATAGTCTTGGCAAAGCCCTGACGGTTGTAAAGACCCGTGAGCATATCCGTGACCGCGCTCAACTCAAGCTGAACATTCATTTCCTTGATGTGCTCCTGGTTGCTCAGACGTGTGATAGCATCCGTGAGCTGGTGGAACGCAACGCTGAATATGACCAGATCGCCTTCATGGAATACCGAGAAGTTATTGGCGAAATTGTCGTGCATCTCGATGTATGCAATGAGCGCGCCCTGCAGCTTGCCGTTGACTATATTCGGAACGCCTATCATAGATACTATATTATTTATACCGAACAGTGAAATTATGTCTTTGTAATCGTAGAATGTTTTTTCCAGTCGGTTAGCCATAAATTCATTCGGTGTCTTGATAAAGTAATCGGCTATGCCCTGGAGAATATCGCTTTCGGCACTTAAATCCTTATCGCTGTAAACCAGCACCGGCTTATCATCCTGCATTTCAATGTATATGATCTTGTCGGCCTTATAATGATTTTGCAGGGTGCTCAGCGACGTTCTGATGAGCTCGTTGATCTCAACATCATCGCGGTTCATAGTCTCCTGCCAGTTGGTCAGGAATCTTATGCTCTTTGATTTCGTGCTGAGCTGCAATTCTGCACCGACGCGTCTCGAAAGTGCCAGCGCCTGAGCCGCGGATACCTTCTTTAGACCGATGTTGTAATCTTTTTCTTCATAGGGATTGCCGCGCAGAGCGGAATTCAGTCTGTCAATCTTGTTCTGATAGCCGTTATCCGTGCAGTATTTCAGGCAGTTGTCAAGTATCTCGTTTGCCTCAAAATGTCGTCCCTGTGCATGATAGAGGTCAGCCTGCTCGATGGCGAACAATTCATATGCAAAGAACCAAAGACCTTCGGTTCTCTTGAGGTGATACTTGGCTCTGTCAAAATACTCCTGCGTCTGGAAGAGGTTATCCTTGCCCACCAGCAGACCCTTGTTGAAGTAGTAGAAGAACATATCGTCGTCCCACATGAAGAAGCTGGGTTCCTGTGTCGGGAAAATCAGATGATAAAGCACAAGCTGCATCTTATTGATGTAAAGCTGTGCGTTATACTCAACACCGAGTTTCAGGTAGCAAAGCGCGATCATGCCGTATATCTTTGACATGTTGCAAAGCTCGAGCTTGTTTTGACCGAGATTTTTCATTATACGCACTGCTGTGACCAGCATCTCGCAGGCGGTTTTATAATCGCGCGCCAAGATAGCATTGACCGCCATGTTATACAGCGTCTCGCCCATATTTTCAGGCTTGCCGAGCGCGTACCATATCTCCATAGCGTTGTTGAAATACTCATCGGCAATGTCAAACTCTTCGCTTACGATTCGGTTGTAACCGAGACCGTTGTAAATATTGCCCTTTTCCGACTGATTATCCTGTCTCTCCAAAATCTCGAGACTCTTTTTATAGAAATGGTCAACTGCGGGATAATATCCAAAGCCCGAGGAGAAAACGACGTGCTTTTTCCACACTCTGAGCTTTACGGAATCGTTCTGAAGCAGGTCAGCGTAGTGCATACCAAGCTTGAAGTGCTCATGCGATTCACACACAGCAGGATCCTTATCGTAAAATGTCTTGTCGTTGCCGAAGCAGAACAAATGTATATACGCCAGATGATTGTAATATTTATACTTCTCGGCATCCGCCAAAAATTTATCATTCACATCGTATTCGACGCTCCACAGATAAACATTGGTCCAGCAGCGGAACATCACCATACAGCTCAACAGTTCGGAGCGGAACATCGTGAATTCGTCGCCTGTAGCTTTAGCGGCTTCGCGGCAGTTTTCGGCAAACTTCATGGCGAGCTTGTCCTGACCCGAACACGAATGGCAGAGCGTGATAAGGCTGTTGTAGATATAATCGTCCTCTGGGCGGTAATTTTCTTCAACGCAAGTCTTAATATTATCGCAAAGAGACAGCGTCATGGGATAATTGGAGCTATAGAAGCACGCCTTGGCGTAGGTCTTGTAAAACTCCAGTTTGTCGTTTGCGGTGATATAGAATTTTTCTCTGCTGATATTTTCGCTTATAATTGCGCAATAGTACAATGCCTGACCGATAGCACCGGTTTCTATCATATTATTTAACTGGGTGATATAAGACTGCATGGAATCGGTCTGGGGAACAAACGCATCTCTGCTGCTGTCAGACTGAACATTTTTATCTTCCATGTTCCAGTCCTTGAGCATGCTCCTCGACTCAAGCGTCATTTTGATCTTATTCCATTCCGCTTTGGTATAATCAGGACAGCTGTAAACCTCATTATAGCTTGCCATAATAATGATCTTGCTGTTGGGATTTTTTGAAATCATTCTTTCGATAAGCTCGAGCACCGAAAGCTGCGCCAAATGTATTTTATTGAGCACAATTAAAAGCGGAATTTTTTTAGAGACATAGTTGAGTATCCCAATCATTCCGTTGATAAACGTATCCTGCTCATAATCCGATTCGACCGGTATCATATCCTCCAGACGCTCACAGCGTCCGTACTGCTTATAGCTGATATATAAGTTGCGGTGCAGCGAATACACACCTGCATCCTCTAAAAAGCGATCAAATGTAACCTCTGTGGAGTAATATCTGTTATAGAGAGCAACTATCCAGTCAAGGAACGGCTGATAGGCGGCCTGCATGCAGCCCGGCTTATATTCGTGATAAAGTATCTGAACTATGTTGTCAGACTTGAGCACAGCCGAATTTATATCTCTGAGCTGAATTGAAAATGTGTTGTAGTGTTTAAAGAAGCTGACGTTAAAATCCTCGTAATACAATTTTTGCAGCATCGAGTCAACCAGATTGCTGACATACATTCCTGAATATGAATTCAAAAATATCACCCCTTAGCATTTGTTACATTATACCAAATTATTATAAAAATATCAATAGATTTTAAAAAATAATTGTCACCAACTAAAGTGAATTCACAGCGCATGTTCCACGCTCCGCCAAAAACTCCGAATGCACAAAAAATTCCCCGGATACAGGTAAAATATCCGAGAAATTTTCCGTGCGTTCAGTGATTTTTTATTTTATTGAGCGCGCCCTTTTCCAGCCGCGACACCTGCGCCTGAGATATGCCCACCTCGTTGGCGACCTCCATCTGCGTTTTCCCCTGCATAAATCTGAGAGTGAGTATGCGCTTTTCCCTGTCGGAGAGCTTTTTTATCTCCTCCTTGAGCAGAATTTCGTCGATCCAGTTGTTGTCGTCGTTTTTGTCGCCGAGCTGATCCATGACATAAATCGTATCGCCGCCGTCGGAATACACCGATTCATACAGCGACACAGGCTCTACGATGGCCTCCATCGCCATCACAACGTCCTCCTTGCGCATTTCCAGTTCCTTGGCTATCTCCTCCACGGTGGCGTCTCTGCCCTGCTCGCTCATAATGCGCTCCTTGACCTGCATCGCCTTGTATGCCGTATCGCGCATCGAGCGGCTGACTCTGACGCTGTTGTTGTCGCGCAGATACCGCCGTATCTCTCCGATGACCATCGGGACCGCGTAGGTGGAAAATCTGACATCCATGCTCGTATCGAAATTGTCTATCGCCTTTATCAGCCCGATACATCCCACTTGAAAGAGATCGTCCATGTTTTCGCCGCGGTTGGAAAAACGCTGGATCACGCTCAGCACCAGTCGAAGATTGCCCTTGACCAACTCATCCCGCGCCGACATATCGCCTGACTGGGATTTTTTGAGCAGTTCGATCTTTTCGCTTTCCGAAAGCAGCTTC
>JBGUUF010000269.1:0-5820 GCA_045133435.1 Acutalibacteraceae bacterium | reverse complement strand
ATTTAATTATGTTTGCATGCGTTATTGATTTTTACACTTTATTCATTTTGTGTGTTACTTAAAATACCAAACAATCGGCAAAAATTTGTCGATTTTTGCAGTTTATATTGTTAAAAAAATTTATTTAATATAAATTTAATGACCTGTAATAATACATAATTTATAATGCGTAATTCATAATTGAGGTGTATTTGTGCAGTTTAAATTTTTTTCTTTTTTGCAGAGATATAAATTCAGAAAACTAAGGCTTAGTTCACGGCAGTTATGAATCGCATATTGATAAATAATGTTAAAAATAAAATTAAAAATTATATAATTTAGCAGTAGCATTTCAGACATGTTGTTGATATAATTAATATGTACTGCTTGTTATAAGTATATCATAAATTTCAGCAAAGAGTTCAAGTCAGACAATATTATTTTTTTGTATCAAAAATCGTAAGGGCAGGAGGTCCTTGATATGTTTGAAGGTGTTTCAAATCGTAAATACAAGGTGTTGGCGGCAATTCTGGCGGTCTGCCTGATAATTGCATGCGTCCCCACGGTGTTTGCCGATGCTGTCGGCTCCTCCTCGGGGAGCGGAGCACCGTCAAGCGGAGGCTTTGCTACGCTGAACGAGGACGGCGGTCTGCTGCTGGTGGGCACAGCCAGGATACCTAACAACGGCTCGGATCCTGCCGCAGTCAAATTTATATACAGCGACAGCCTTGTTCTGAATGAAAAGTCGATAAATCTCATACGCAGTGAACTGAGAGACTGCGGTATGACCATATCCGAAGAAATGATGGTGAGCGACAGCAATATCCCCTCCGAACTTATGGGAAAAAACGGTCGCCGCGCGATATTCGCCTGCGGGTCGGCGGAGGAGCCGTCTGTGCTTACGTCGTACACCCCCGCCAAGACGGTCGAGGAGTCTTTCAAACAGCTTTACCCGGCGTATAATTTCAGCACTTCGGGATACACATCAATGAAATTGTTTTTCAGCGGCAGTGACACCGTCACTCTGTCGGAGGACGGCGAGACTGCATATTGCTCGGTGGTCATGGACGAGAGCTACACCGAAAAGGTCATAAACGGCAAGCCTGTTACTATTCTTATGATAAATTCCGAATACAAATACTCATTCCGCGCGCCAAAAATAACATTTGTTAAGGATGAGGATTATGTGACCCCGTCGGATATTGCATCTCCGAGCGATGCTGTAAGCTCAGACGAACCGGTGGCTTCGACCACCTCGACGACATCGACGACCGCCTACACAGGCGACTTGACTGCCGCCGCCACCGCACCGTTAATTGAGTCAACTACAGCCTCCGACGCGGCTTCAACGACATCTACGACCACCTCAACGACCGCTTCGACGACTGTATCGACTACGGCATCGTCCACCACTGTATCGCAGACAACTACTTCATCTTCGTCTGCCGCAACTACCCAAAAAACGACCGTGACCACCACTTCGACCAAAAAATCGACCACCTCGACCACGGCATCAACAACAACATCCAAAACAACAGTCTCCACCACGTCGGGCACGAATAAATACATCAAGCCCACCACGCCGACCACTGCGCCTGCGACTACCAACAGCAATCCGATATTCACCACCACCACGATAAACTCACTTTCGTCACAGCGCGGCATAGTAAACACCCGCCGTCTGCCGCTGAATATCCGTTCAGGTCCGGGCAAGAGCTATATGGTAGTCACCGTGCTGCCGCGAGGCGCTTATGTGACCGTGCTGGATACGCAGAATCCCGACTGGTACATGGTCAAGACAATGGGCAAGGTGGTAGGCTACGCTTACAGCGAATACATCAGAATAATGTAAACGCGCGATCATTGAATAACGGTAAACAAAAGCGAAAATCTTTTGTTTACCGTTTTGTTATTCGGCATATACCGGGTAATTATGCGCAGTATTCGCTTAGCACGGCGAGGTTGTGGGAGGATATTTCGCAGGTTTGCGGAATATACACAAAAAATTTATTTCCCACAGGCTGAATATCGAGCTGAGATGTGTTAAAATATTCATTGCAGTTCAATTTATTGATAGCGTCGAGCAGGCTGTCGGCGTTGTCGAATATGTAAAGCCGCGTGCTCGGCTCGTCCGCAAAGTGAAATTCGAGACGGCACCCGCCGTTGAGATAGGGGTGGCACTCCACCAGCGCGAATTTACCGTCGCGGCGCAGACCGCAGAAATCTTCGAGCGCGTCAAATATCAGCGACATCATCCTGCGCTCGCTGCCGCCGCTGAAAGATATGTGTTCGGCGTTTACACCGAGATTGCTGAGTTCATTCGAGCTTATGAGCACCTCGGCGTCTCCCGACGAAATAAACTTAATTTTCATTCAAATTCCCCCACAAAAATAATACTAATTCATAATTATTTAGCTCCTAGCTGTAAACCGCACGGTTCAGTCCGGCTTACAGCAATTATGCATCTATATAAATATGATACCTTGATTTTGCTCAGTATTCAAGAGGTGAATATAGGTAAATGAATATACGCTTTTTTAACACAGGCAAATACGTTGACCTTGACCAGCACAAAGAGCCGGCATTCTCCGCACCGCTCAACTCCGTGCCGCTGAGAGGGTGCGCATATGTGCCTATTTATGACCCCTGCGGCGGGAATATGTATCCCGTGGTGCATGCCGGTGACAGGTGTGCGCGATTTTCGCTGCTCGCCCGCACCAAGAGCCTGTCCAACCGCATAGGACCGTCGTGGCTGATGTCGCCGCTGTCGGGATATGTCAAGGAGATAACCAAGATAGAGCACCCGATCCTCGGGCGCACACTCTGCGCGGTAATATCCCCTGACGACACCATCCCGCCGATACCCTCAACTCCCCACAGTCTCAACGCAATGACCGAGGACGGCGTGCTGCGCACCATTCATCAGGCGGGGATAATTGATGAGTTTGACGGACTCCCGCTGGTGGATAAGATATTAGAGGCCAAGGAAAACGGCATTCGCGAGCTGACCGCCATTGCGCTGGATGACAGTCCGTATGTCAGCAGTGCGCTCAAGACGGTGTCGGAATTCAGCATGGAGGTAAACGACGGCATTTCGATAGTGCTCAAGGCATTGAACGGCGGCAGTGCAAAGCTGGCGGTGTATGACTGCGATGAGATCGACCTGAATCTCGATACAGACCGCTTCGGCTTTGTCAAGCTGATAAGGATGAAGGGCGGCTTTCCGCTCATCTCCAAATTCAAGCGGCAGTATTACCCTGACGGAGATTTTCTGCCGATAGGGGTGCAGGCGCTGCGGAGTGCGGCGCAGGCATTGACCCGCGGACTGCCGCAGACCAATTCCATAATCACAGTGTCGGGCGACTGCGTCAAGCACCCATGTAATGTCGTGGTTGTAAACGGCACGCCGATAGAGGACGTGCTGAGATTCGTGGGCGTGGGCAAGGTGCCGAATTATGTGATAGCGGGCGACACCATGACAGGCGTGACGGTGAGTGACATAAAAACGCCGGTCATCGCGGGCATGCGTGCGATAACCGTGATGCATTCGC
This sequence comes from Acutalibacteraceae bacterium, assembly GCA_045133435.1. GTDB lineage: Bacteria > Bacillota > Clostridia > Oscillospirales > Acutalibacteraceae > RUG762. The sequence goes on along the minus strand of JBGUUF010000269.1, from coordinate 2,290 downwards.
TCAGCCGCCCGGAGCAGGGGCGGTGCACCCGCTGTGGCAGATGTGTGACCGTCTGCCCGATGGGACTGCTCCCGAGCGAGGCGATGCGTCTCTGTGAACTTGGGGAGCTCGACAAAGCGGCGGAATTCGGCGCGGAGCACTGCACCAATTGCGGGGCGTGCAGCGCGGTGTGCCCGTCGTCACTGGAGGTCGCAAAAACCATGCGGAAGCTGAAAAAGCTCAGACGGGGTTCAAATTAAGGATACACTGATTAAAGGCTTTGCCGTCGATTCGACCACACGAAAATCCGATACTGAGGGTGGTCTGAATCGACTTAATCAGTGTTTCCTTAAAACTTTCAGCGATAAAATCTTGTGACAAATCAAAAATCCGCACATTGACAGTGTGCGGATTTTTCGCATGATGTTAAAAAGTATATTCCGGAGTGGAGTCGGTTATGGGGAAAAACTCGTAATCCTTGGCGCGCAGATTTTTTATTATCGAGGGCAATGCATTAAGGCTGGTTCTTTTGTGGTGCATCAGAATCATTTCAAAGTCGTCGGTGCAGTCCTTGGTCACCCGATATGTGGATTGTTCGGGAGTGATAGTGCGGGAGGAATCGCTGAGAGAAGTGGTCCAGTCGAATACACGGTAGCCGTTTTGCCTCAAAAATTCGACATATTCGATTCGCTTGTAGCTTATATTTTTGTTCACCGAGCCGCCGGGCAGACGGATGATGTCGGTTTTTACATCTATTTCCTTCAGCAGATATTCATCCATCTGGCGGAACTGCGACAGCAAAGCCTCTTGGGATTTATACATACTGCTTGTCGCGTGGGAATATGAGTGATTTCCTATGGAATGACCCTCTTCTTTTATAGCGGTATAGAAAGATGGGTAATGACTGTTTGCAAGCAGGAAGAAGGTGGCCTTTACGTTGTATTCCTTGAGGACGTTAAGGATCTTGGGTGTCAAGGTGTTGGGCCAGTCGTCTATGGTGAGATATGCCGCTTTGCGCACTCTGATGGTAGCGGTGTGGACATCGCCCTTTTCGTCAACGCGCCAGATGCAGGCATCTCCTATGCTGCTGCCGGTAATTATATCGCCGTCGGATACGGTGCATATACTGTCGTCAAGGCTGTTCCATCCGCCGCTGTGGGGGATACCCAACTCGCCCGATGGGGTGGGAATATGTATAGGTGCGGCAAAATCGCCGTCGCTGACAGTTTCGCCGCGCTCAAGCATCAGCTTGACATCTTCGGCGGTCAGCTCCTTTTTTTCTTCCTCGATGGCCTGCACCCGTGCATCGTTGTCCGAGACAGGCTGAGCCGCAGAAGGCTTATTTCCGCAGCCTGTGAGCGTGAATGCCGCCAAACACATCAGCAGTGCGAGCAGTGTGCCGCAAAGGGCAGTTTTTTTGATTTTTGCGACGGTCAATGTTGTTTTTGTCATATCTGTACTCCGTAAATTCTAATGATTTAATATAACGCCATAAATCTTTAAGTATTATTATACCACGCATAAATCCTTTTAGCAACCGAAATTTGGCTATTTGGGTGTCAGATAATAATTATTTAACGGAGTTTTTGCAATTTATGGTATTATTTGTTTTGATAAAGTGTTATAATTATCTTGAAAAAAGCGGTCGAAGTGTGTCGATTCGCGGTGATGGATGGAATTTTTAAATTATATATGGGGGACGTTATTATGGAAGAACGGTACAAGAAGATCGTGCGGTATTATTTCAGGAATCTTTTTCAGAATACCATTTTGAAAGCGGTGCTGTTTACAGCGGGATTCGTGCTGGCATGCGTGTTCAAGGGTGTACACGCGATAAATCTGATATTGCTGCTCTGCGGTGCGGCGGCTATTGCCATCGACTACAATCTTTTCAGGCTGTATTTCAAGGCGAAGCGCGATTTGAAGCAGGGCGAGGTCGTTTCGAGAAATATATTGGTAAAAGAGCTTATGCCCGACCACAAGCGCAATTATTACAAGCGTGACGGCTCGGTGAAGGGCAGCGACAAATACATATTGACCGACTCGCGCAACATGCAGTATTTTTTCTGCACAAAAAACCGCGATCATACGGATACATGGGACGAAGACGGGAAATTTAACAATGTGAAAATGAAAATATCATACCTGCCCGAGAGCAGGCTGATAGTGTCGATGGACTGCGCTTCGTTCGGCAAGAAAACTGCCGAAAGTCTGTCGCAGTATCTCGGGTGATAAATACACATTTAGAGCCGGTTTAGTATCTCGGCGTGCGCGTATTGCGCTGTCAGATTTTTCGCCAAATGAAGGGAAT
>JBGUUF010000268.1:0-1610 GCA_045133435.1 Acutalibacteraceae bacterium | reverse complement strand
AATTTCTTCCGCACCCTCATCAAGCCAGAAATCGTTTACAATATCGGTGAGACATTCTGCGGCGAATTTGCGGAATTTCACGTCTAAACTTTCGCGGTCACTGTATATTTTTTTGAAAACATCCAACGCCTGCCTTGCCGCATCTTCCGAAGCTTCGTCATATCTTAATGAAACTGTGCAGCTTTCGCCCAGCCAATCAACTTCATTTTCAAACCATCCGTATTTATCCAATGTAAAAGTGCCTAATTCCTCGTCTACGATAGTCACAGGCTTCGGTTTTGGTTTAAATATTTTATCTTTTAGAAATTTAAAGATATTCACTCAGTTGCTCATTCCATTCAAATTAGTTAACATACTGTAATTATATCATCGTAAAAATTTCTTGTCAATACATCAAAAAGGCCATGCCGTTTGAATCGGCACAGCCTATGATCACATGATTTATTGATTAAAACAATTTGCCCTTCTTTTTCTTAGCAAATTTGGAAACGTCCGTACCCATGGACTTTTCGAGCTGCATTATCAATTCTCTCTGCTCGTCGGTCACATTCTTGGGCACAGCAACGGTGAAATGCACATACTGGTCGCCCTTATTGCGGGAATTCAAGCGTTGGATGCCCTTGCCCTGCATGCGGTTGATGTCGCCCGGCTGTGTGCCTGCGGGAACCTTTATCTTTACATTTCCGTCAAGCGTGGGAACTTCGATTTCCGCGCCCAATACCGCTTGACCGTAGGTGATAGGCTGCTCCATATGCACGTCGTAGCCGTCGCGCTCAAATACGGGATGCGGACGGATGCCTACCTCGACGAACAGATCGCCTGCCGAACCTCCGTTGCTGCCCTGATCGCCTGCGCCCATCACGCGCACCTGCTGACCTTCATCCACACCTGCGGGGAAATCAACCGTCTTGGTGCTGGTCACACGAACCTTGCCCATGCCGCTGCACTTCGAGCACTTCTGCTCGATTATCTTACCTGTTCCGCGGCACTTTTCGCATGCATGCTGCGACTGGATAACGCCGAACGGTGTGCGCTGATTTACGCGCACATAGCCCGTGCCGTTACAGTCGGGGCAGGTCTTGGGAGATGTGCCTGCCTTTGCGCCCGAACCTCCGCACTCATTGCAAGTCTCGACGCGCTTGTAGCTGACTTCCTTGCGGCAGCCCTTTGCAGCCTCTTCAAATGACAGCATGACTGACTGGCGGATGTCTGCGCCTCTGCGGGGAGCATTGGGATTTGAGCGTCCGCCGCCGCCGAATCCTCCGCCGAAAAAGCTGCTGAAAATGTCGCCGATATCGCCGAAATCGACGTTGTAGCCGCCAGCGCCGCCCGCACCGTAATTCGGGTCAACGCCTGCGTGACCGAACTGGTCGTAGCGCGCACGCTTTTCACTGTCCGAGAGAACCTCGTAAGCCTCGCCGACTTCCTTGAATTTTTCCTCAGCCGCCTTATCACCGGGATTCAAATCAGGGTGATATTTTTTGGCCATCTGTCTGTATGCCTTTTTTATGTCAGCCTCGGATGCACCCTTCTGCAAGCCGAGGACTTCGTAATAATCTCTTTTTGTGTCTGCCACAGCAATTCGTCCTTTCACTGTATTACAGCGTATT
>JBGUUF010000267.1:0-7251 GCA_045133435.1 Acutalibacteraceae bacterium | reverse complement strand
CTTCGTCACGCTCGCTCTGAGCATGATAATGCACGACCTTGTCGCCTGTTCCGTTTGCAGTCCAAAGATTCTTGCCCTTGCGCTCAGTGTTATTCTGAATTACAGCATTTGCGGCGTCCAAAATATTCTGCGTCGAGCGGTAATTCTGTTCAAGTCGAATAACTTCGGCATCGGGGAAGGTCTTTTCAAACGACAGAATATTTTCGATAGTCGCGCCGCGGAATTTATAGATACTTTGGTCGTCATCACCCACAACGCAGAGATTTCCGCTCTTTTCCGAGAGCATCTTTGCAAAGAGATACTGCGCGTGGTTGGTGTCCTGATACTCGTCTATCATTATGTACTCAAAGCGATTCTGATAGTATTCGAGCACATCGGGATTTTCTTTGAAAAGGCGTACAGTTTGGAAAAGCAAATCGTCAAAATCCATCGCATCCGCATCCACAAGGCGTTTTTGATAATTTGTATAACAATCCGCTATCTTCTTCAATCTGAAATCATTGCCCGCCTGCGCCGCATATGCCTGCGGTGTAAGCATTTGCTCCTTTGCGCGGCTTATCTCGGCAAGTATTGATTTGAGCGGCAATACCTTGTCATCTATACGCAGGTATGACATGACATCCTTCATCATACGCTTGCTGTCATCGGTGTCGTAAATGGTGAATTTGTTTGTAAAACCGATGCGCTCGCCGTCACGTCTTAACATTCTGGCGCAGGTGGCGTGGAATGTAGATGCCCACACCTCATTGCCGTTCTCGCCGAGCATAGCGGTAAGACGCTCTTTAAGCTCACCCGCCGCTTTATTGGTAAAGGTGATAGCCATGATCTTCCACGGCTTCGGCGGAAAGTGACGTATCAATTCAGCCGCTTTCGCCTTGTCCTCATCGGATTTATCGGCAAGCGAACCTGCGGCGAAGCTCTCCGCAAACTCCACCTCGGATTCTGTCAGTCCGCTCGGGAGCACATTTGTAGTATAAGCGTCACCGTAGCGGATGAGATTTGCTATTCGGTTGACAAGCACGGTAGTCTTGCCGCTGCCTGCGCCTGCGAGTATCAACAGCGGACCTTTGGTCTTGAATACGGCAAACCTCTGCATATCATTCATTCTGGAGAATTCGCGCTCCAGAATTTTTTTCTTTGCGGTCATATATCTTTCTTTTAAATCGGGCATTATAAAAATATCCTCCCCTGACAAAATAGCTTTTAGCATTATACCACAAATATCACTCTTTGACAATGCGGTAAATTTTAAATTTACGTTTTAATTACAATTAAGAGGATGGTTTGGCTCTTGACAACAAAAGAAGATTGTGGTAACATTTATAAAAATAAATATTTTAAACGGCTGTGAAAAGAAGAGTACACGCGAGATCACGTTTCAGAGAGCTTCGTTTGGTGAGAGGAAGCACGGAAGGCGCAGTGGAAGATGGTCTTGGAGCCTTGCACCGAATGAATCGTTAAGATTCTTTAGGCCGCAGCGGGATACGCCCGTTAAAGCGTAAAAGTATCGGCAAATCGGTACTTACTAAGGCTGTGCATCGCGAGATGCCGGCAAATTAAGGTGGTAACACGAAGCATTTTTTAAGCGTCCGCTCTCGTCCTTTATTTTGGATAAGTCGGACGCTTTTTGTATTATATATTTTGGAAAGGAAGATGTATTTATGTGTAAAGAAAAAGAAAAATTTTACATCACCACCCCGATATATTATCCGTCGGGAAACCCGCATATCGGTCACTGCTACACTACCGTTGCATGTGATACTATTGCACGTTACAAGAGAGCTAAGGGCTACGATGTAATGTTCCTCACAGGAACAGACGAGCACGGTCAGAAAATCGAGGACAAGGCAAAGGAAGCCGGTCTTACCCCGCAGGAATATGTTGATGGCATCGTCGCTAACTTCAAGAAGCTGTGGGAATTCATGGGCATCTCTTACGACAGATTCATCCGCACTACCGATGATTACCATGTAAAGTCCGTACAGAAGATATTCAAGGCTCTTTATGACAAGGGTTACATCTACAAAGGCGAATACAAGGGCAAGTATTGCAAGCCCTGCGAGAGCTTCTGGACTGAAACTCAGTTGGTTGACGGCAAGTGCCCCGACTGCGGTCGTGAAGTCGTTGACGCATCCGAAGAAGCATATTTCTTCAAGATTTCTGAGTTCTCCGACAAACTCGAAAAGCTGCTGACCGAAACAGATTTCCTCCAGCCACAGACACGCGTCAATGAGATGATAAACAACTTCATCAAGCCGGGTCTGGATGACCTCTGCGTTTCCAGAACCAGCTTCAAATGGGGCGTTCCGGTCGATTTCGACGAGGGTCACGTTGTCTATGTTTGGGTCGATGCTCTCTCCAACTACATCAGCGCGCTCGGTTATGAGAACGACGAATACGATGATTTCGCAAAATACTGGCCGGCTGACGTGCATGTTATGGCTAAGGAAATTGTACGTTTCCACTCGCTCATCTGGCCCGCGATTCTCATGGCGCTGGATATTCCGCTGCCCAAGAAGGTCTATGGTCACGGCTGGATCAACTTCGGCGGTAAGAAGATGGGCAAGTCCACAGGCAATGTCGTAGATCCGTTTATTCTTGGCGAACGCTACGGTGTTGACGCAGTGAGATATCACATTCTGCGCGAAATGCCGTTCGGCGGAGACTGCGATTTCAGCAACGAAAACATGATAAAGCGCATCAACTCCGACCTCGCCAACGACCTCGGCAACCTTATCTCCAGAAGCACTGCAATGGTCAACAAATATTTCGGCGAGACAATGGTGCGTGAATTCACTCCCAATCCCGAGCAGGACGACGAGTTTGTAAATGCGGTAAAGGCACTTCCGAAAATCGTTGAGGAACAGCTCGACAATCTCCAGTTCTCCGTGGCTCTCACAGAGATATTCAAGGTAATTGCCGCTGCAAACAAATACATCGACGTAACTACACCGTGGATCCTCGGCAAGGACGAGGAAAGCAAGCCGCGTCTGTCCACCGTCATGTACAACCTGCTTGAATCTATCCGAATCATAAGCATCGTACTCGCTCCCTTTATGCCCACAACGATGCCCAAGGCACAGACACTGCTCAACCTCACACCCGAGCAGACCACATGGGAAAGCGCATACACATTCGGCACTCTGTCCGAGACTGTCAGCGTAACTAAGAGCGCTCCCCTCTTCCCGAGAATCGACATCGAAAAGGAAATCGCCGAGCTGGATGCACTCACCGCTGCCGCAGAAAAAGCTGCAAGCGAGCCGGAAAAGCCGAAGTTTGAGGTTGAAGGTATTGCAACTCAAATTGAGATCGACGACTTCGCCAAGGTCGACCTGCGTGTAGCAAAGGTCGTGGACTGCGAGCCTGTCAAGCGCTCCAAGAAGCTGCTCAAGCTCACACTTGACGACGGCACAGGCACACCGAGAATCGTTGCAAGCGGTATCTCCCAGTGGTACAAACCCGAGGATCTGAAGGACAGAAGTGTTATCGTGGTAGCAAATCTCAAACCCGCCAAGCTGTGCGGCGTTGAGAGCAACGGCATGATACTCGCCGCTGACAACGGATTCAACGAGGACGGAAGCGAAGATGTCCGCGTTATATTCGTAGACGGTCTGAACCCCGGCGCAAAGCTCCACTAACCGATAAATTTAAGTTAAAATAAAAATTCCCTCTGCAATTACTTTATAAGGCAATTTGCAGAGGGAATTTTTTACATATTAAATTTCACCGTAGAAGTTCATAAGCAACACCAGTGTGAGTATTGCCATGAAGCCTGTAAGTATAGTGCAGTAGGAACTGCGCATCGACTTTCTTTTGAAGAAGGATTTTGAATAGACGATCAGCACCGCAGAAGCGGCCACAAGCGCGGCTACGTCAACGGCGGTAACGATAGACATCGCTGCCATTTCGGGAACTATCGACTTACTGTTCAAACGCAGCAATATCTGACTGCCGATCATATGTCCCAGCGGAACCAGTGCTATCGGAAGTATCGACAAACCGAATTTTTTATTACCTGAGCGCACACACATGAAAGACGAAATAAGTACGATTATAATTATCGCAAAGCATGCTGCCATCATAAAAGACATCACCTACAAATTCTTTTTTTAACAATATTTTACCCTAATATAACTAATTTGTCAAACACAAATTATAATAATTGATGCGTTTGACAAATTAATTTTGTTAAATATGGAATTATTTTCTGTTTTGTGTGCCGAAAAGTGCCTGATATATCTCCTGCATCTTTTCATCTGTCTGAGCGATGACATCGGCGCACTCTTTTAATTGTGACGATATTTCATCCGAAACCCCGCGAGGATTTTTATATTTCAGTTTATGCTCCAATCCCGCCCACGAATCCATCGCGACGGTGCGAAGCTGTATTTCGACGGGGAGCGTTATATTGCAGTCGGCAAGACAAAGCGAAACCGAAATTATCAAGTGCAGACTGCGATAACCGCTTGGCTTGGGATTTTTGATATAATCCGAGCAACGCAGGAGCTTTATACTATCCTGTGCGAGCAGGCGGTCTTTTATAGAATAAATGTCCTCGATATACGGACATATCACTCGAATACCCGCTATATCGGTCAAATTTTTCGCCGCTGATTCTATCGTTACAGGAAGATTCCGCTTTTCCAGCTTGGCGCATATGCTTTTAACTGACTTTATCCTGCTGTCAATACTGCGGATAATGCGGTGGTCGTACTTGATACGGTAATCAAGCTCCAATATCTCCAAATCCGTGCGGATTTTTTTAGCGGCGCAAACGTAGTTATTTTGAAACAAAAGATAATCGTTGAAACATCTGTCCAATTCCGCTTTCTGATCAGCGGCACGGGTGTCAAAATGTGCCATTTGCTTTATCAGCGGGCATTCGTCCGGGGAAAAATCCTCTTTTGACAGGACGGTTCTGTATTTATCGGACATAGGTAAATCACGGAATAAAGGGCGTTATCAGAAATTGCTTCCATTAAAGCCCCAAACCGCAACCTCCTCGTATTTAATATAGACCTGCTGAATGCCAAGCTCTTCGCCTAGAATATCGGTGATGGCGGCGGTCAGCTTATCGCAGACAGATTTGGCAGCCTTGCCGTAGATTTTCACTTCTACAAACGCAATTTTATCGCTGTCACTGCCTCTGAAATAAAGCGAGCATTCGGGTTCAAAACCCACCATGAGCCAGCTTTCGCTTTTGCCGGGTATTAACGAGATCGCCTGACCGAGCTTGGTTTTTATAGCGATTTCTTTTTCCTTTGAAACAGGAACATTTGTTTTGGTGTTGATAAACGGCATGGCGCAAAACTCCTTTGAATTTAATTTATTGCCCCGCCGGGCTGCTGAATGCAAAATACGGCGGAGCAATTTTATTTTTATGCTTTAATTTTATTCGGAACGGTAAAAATTATTCAACCTTATCGCCGCTGTATACTATGCCCTTTTCGGCATCCACAACGACAGTCGTGCCGTTTCTGAGAATATCGGTTGCATTCTTGCAGCCCGTGAGCACAGGGATTCCAAGCGTCATACCTACGATAGCGGCATGCGAATTCATACCGTCAGCTTCAGTGATAATTGCACGAGCCTTGCGCATGAAGGAAAGCAGCTTGTTGCTGGTCTGCGTTACAACGATGATGTCGCCTGTCTCGAATTCCTCGGCGATCTGCTCTTCTGTCTTGGCAACGCAGACCTTGGAGCAGACCTTCTGGTCGCCCAGACCCTTGCCCGAAACCAGAATATTGCCTGCGAGGTGGACCTTGAGCAGGTTGGTAGTACCCGAAATGCCGATCGGAACGCCGGCAGTGATTACGGTCAAGTCGCCCGAGCGGATAAGACCTGCATCCTCGGCGACCTTTGCAGAGCAGTCAAAGAGTTCGTCTGTACTCTTCTTTTCGGGAATGAGCAGCGGAGTTACACCCCATGAGAGATTGAGCTGGCGGAGGACCTTCTTATCGGGTGTGCAGCCGACTATCGGGCAGGGCGGACGGTGCTTGCTTATCTGTCTTGCAGTGCCGCCACTCTTTGTAACGGTGATTATAGCCTTTGCATTAAGGTCGATAGCAGTGGTAACAGTAGCGTGAGAAATAGCGCTGGTTACATCGTTGTTACTGCCGCCTGCAACGGAGCTCTTGTAGCCGCCTGCATAGTTGATATCAGCTTCGGTGCGCTCAGCGATTTTTGCCATAGTGAGCAGCGATTCAACGGGATATTTACCTGCGGCAGTCTCACCGGAAAGCATAATTGCACTTGTGCCGTCATAAATAGCGTTGGCAACGTCGGTGGATTCCGCACGGGTCGGACGGGGATTCTTAATCATGCTGTCGAGCATCTGTGTCGCAGTGATTGCTACCTTGCCGGCCTTGTAAGCCTTGTCGATAAGCTTCTTCTGGATGATCGGGATTTCCTGAAGCGGAATTTCAACGCCCAAGTCACCGCGGGCGATCATGATACCGTCGGATACGCGAAGTATCTCGTCAATATTCTCAACGCCTTCTGCATTTTCGATTTTGGAAATAATCTTAATTGTATTGCAGTGCAGCTTGTCGAGCAATGCGCGGATCTGCATTACATCGTCGGCATTTCTTACAAAGGATGCGGCGATGAAATCGAAGTCGCACTGTACACCGAACATAATGTCCGAAATGTCGCGCTCACTGAGATAAGGCATTGACAGACGCACGCCGGGGACGTTGATGCCCTTATTGTTGGAAACTGTACCGCCGTTGACAACTGTACAGAATATCTCGGTGTCTGTCACGGAATCTACAGTCAATTCAATAAGTCCGTCGTCAATCAGAATCTTCTGACCGGGTTTGACGTCCTTGGGCAGACCTGCGAACGAAATGGAGGAAATGTTGTTGCTGCCTACTATATCTTTGGTGGTGAGAGTGAACTTCTGACCCTGCACAAGCTCGGCCTTTGCAGGCTCAAATGTACCTGTGCGGATCTCCGGACCCTTGGTGTCAAGCAATGTTGCAATAGGCAGCCCCAGCTCATCTCTGAGTCGGAGCACAGCGTCAAGGCGCTGTTTATGGCTCGGATGATCGCCGTGGCTGAAATTGAAACGGCATACATTCATGCCTCCCAGCATAAGCTGGCGGAGAATGTCGCTGTTATCGGTAGCGGGACCAAGAGTGCAGACGATTTTTGTTTTTCTCATAATATTTACCATCCTTGTTGAGTTTTTTGCGAAGATGCGTCGGCAGGCTGCGGTATTTAAACCGCCTTTTCACCTGAAAAAATTCT
>JBGUUF010000266.1:0-1202 GCA_045133435.1 Acutalibacteraceae bacterium | reverse complement strand
GTATATGCCGTGCTTCACGGTGGGGCACGGCACGGCGCGGATATTGGCTGATGTCATGGGCATTCCTCTTGGCGAATTTTCACACCAAGAGGGGCATATTGCCGCTGCGCTGTATTCTTCGGGACGTCTGGATTTAATGAGCAGCAAATTTATCGCATTTCATGTGTCGGGCGGCACTACCGAAGCGGTGCTTGCTGAGGGCGACGGACTGAATGTTAAGGTGCAGCTTATCGCTCAATCGCTGGATCTGAAGGCGGGACAGGCGATAGACCGCACTGCCGTGATGCTTGGACTGCCGTTTCCTGGCGGTAAATATTTGGAGGAGCTTGCGCTGACCTGCGACGACGTTGTTAAATACAAACCCGCAATGAAGGGGCATGACTGCTCACTTTCGGGCATAGAAAATAAATGTAAAAAGATGTTTGAGAGCGGCGAGCCGCATAACAAAATAGCAAAATTCTGTCTGACTGCCGTGATGAATTCACTCATTGCGATGACCGACGCGCTGATCGCGGAATATGGCGATATGCCGCTGGTTTACGCGGGAGGCGTGATGTCGAACAGCATTATCCGCAACGAGCTTACTCAAAGGTATCAGGCGAATTTTGCCGCACCCGAATTCTCGTGCGATAACGCGGCAGGCACGGCGATCCTCACATCTTTTAAATACTAATAAAAACAAATTATCTGTTGATTTAGGTGGGGTGCTTGAGTGGAGATTTTATCTGTCAGTCAGGTGAATAAATATATAAAAAACATGATGGATCGCGATACGCTGCTGAGCGACATCACCGTAACAGGTGAGATTTCAAATTTCAAGCGGCACAGCTCGGGGCATTATTACTTCTCGGTCAAGGATTCCGGCGCGGCGATTTCGGCGGCTATGTTTAAGTGGCAGAATCGAAACCTTAAATTTATGCCCGAAAACGGCATGAGGGTGCTGGTGCACGGCAAAATATCGGTGTATGAGCCGTCGGGACAGTATCAGATAATTGCCGACAGCATCGAGCCGGACGGTGTGGGCGCGCTGTATGCCGCCTATGAAAAGCTCCGTCAGAAGCTGGAGAGCGCAGGATATTTTGACCAGTCGCGCAAAAAGCCGCTTCCGCAGTTCCCACGCAGGGTAGGCGTGATAACGTCTCCCACAGGCGCGGCGATACGCGATATACTGAATATTCTCGGGCGCAGATTTCCTCTTGCTG
>JBGUUF010000265.1:0-2987 GCA_045133435.1 Acutalibacteraceae bacterium | reverse complement strand
CATTGAGCATTAAGCAAAACTCCGAACTTAAGGAACTGCTTCAAACTATGACTGAAAGCGAAAAATCTCTGATTGAACAATTTACAGATGAGGAAAGGAATCTGTATAATCAACTGAAAGACTGTGATACCAAGATTTCTGACATTACTCAACGAGAGATGTTCATACAAGGATTCAAACTGGGCGCAAGGCTTATGCTTGAGGTAATGTTGGAAGAAAAGTGAAGATGTAAACAGGCAGGGAGAAATCCCTGTCTGTTTGCGTTTTCAGGGATTTTACATCACACCGGATTTAGATAACCGCCAAATTGCTTAGGATGTTGTGCCATAAATATAAAAAGCCGACAATTCATCAAAATGATGAGTTGTCGGCTTTTGCTTTTGGAGCAATAGTGTGTATATGAACAATCACTGCCGCAGTCCACCAATCGTTTTGAACTTCAAAAAATTTAAAACGATTGGAGACAAGCAAAATTGAAATACGAACCTATAAAAGTTTATATAATTGAAAACGGTAAATATACAGACATTACATACGAAGAGTTAAAAAAACGTCGCGAAGCAGAAGAAGAAAAGGAAAAGGAAACTCAGACAAATCAAGAAGTAGACGAATCATTAACAGCAGAAAAACCGTATAAAAACAGATATTTTATTCCGATTCAAGGAGTGTTGCTTGAGGTTCCGGAAAAAGTCTATAGAGAACATTATAAAGAATACGAACGCAATAGATATTTAAAAGAGCTTGACATTGCGAACGGATTAATCTCTACAGACTTTATGATAGATGAAGAAACATCGCATCCCAATAAATCGAAATATACGGCTAAGAGCATTGAATATCTGAGCGCGATTAATAAGCTTATCGAATGTTTGTATAAGCTTACAGATGATGAGCGGGAACTGGTTGAAGCAATGTTCTTTCAAGATATGACAGAAAGGGAATACGCAGATAAAAAGGGCGTATATCGTAATGCTATTCATAAGAAAAAGGTCAGAATACTCAAAAAATTAAAAAAACTTATGGAAAATTAAAAAATCAGGGTGTGCAAAAACGCATTTTTTTCCTTTGTATAAGTGAGAGGGTTTTTAAGATCTCTGTTGTTCTTTGAAAAATAAATACCAGCATATCGAATACATTCTCTCTGCTGTCGGTAGAAAACGGCGAGCTGACTGGGTATAAGAAGTATACTCAAACGCTGCAAGGAACAGCGGCGCAGGCGATAACAGGCAGAGAGGACAATGATACTTCCGTCCGGTCGAAAGTCGAGCGTGATAAAACCGTCGCAACATACGAGGGCGGCTCTGTGAGAACCACAGGGTGGTGACACTAATATAAAATTAGTGTGCTCCAATGAGGCTAAGTCCATAGCCGTTTGATATGCTCCCTGTCAGGGGAAATCGTGGATAAATACTGACAAAAATTCAAAACGATTGACAAATAACGCAGTTCCGAGCTTGAGCGGAATTCGAGTGATTTACCAATCTTTCTCGGAACTGCTATTTTACATAATAAAATTTTAAAGACAGGAGGTTTATAGATTCATGAATAAAACAGATTGCATTAAGTACTTGAACTTTTATCTGGAAACCGAGATTCTGCGGATAATGCATGACTCGGGGATTCTTACCGATGAAGAATTCCTCAGAATTCTGAAAATTGCAGAGCAGCAGACCGGCTTGAAAAAATATATGTTGTAAATCTTAATTATGCCGAAAATCGCTGGATAGATATGAACTCATGTGGTATTGTTGTGTTGTCAAAAGGCAAAAAATCTAAGGAGGATGTAAAAATGCCAACAGTAAAAACACTGCTTCCGAAACAGAAGTGCGAAGAAAAGCTGATACGGGTAGCTGCGTATTGCAGAGTGTCGAGCGATTCAACGGATCAGCAGCATTCTTTTGAAGCACAAGTAAAATATTACACTGAGTTCATCGGCGAGAATCCCAAGTGGAGTCTCGCCGATATTTATGCAGACGAAGGTATCACAGGCACCAGCATGAGCAAGCGCGATGAATTCAATCGAATGATAGCCGACTGTAAGCGAGGCAAAATCGACCGAATAATTACCAAGTCAGTATCACGATTTGCTAGAAATACGGTCGATTGCCTGAATACAGTTCGTATGCTGTCGGGTCTTGGTATAAGTGTTATGTTTGAAAAAGAGCAAATTGATACATTGAAGATGTCAAGCGAACTTCTGCTGGCGCTTGCCGGAACGCAGGCACAGGACGAGTCGATAAGCATCTCGGGCAATATGCGGTGGAGCTATGAGAAGCGCATGAAAAGCGGAGATTTCGTAGGTAATGTCGCACCGTATGGATATGTTCTTAAAGACAGAATGCTTGTGATAAATGAGTGTGAAGCGGAAGTTGTAAAACTGATTTACGATATGTATTTATCGGGTGTCGGAAAATATCAAATTGCAAATTATTTGAATGATAACTATCCGAGCAGAAAATGGTTAAGCGGTACAGTTGACTATATCTTGAATAATGAGAGGTATATAGGCGATGCTCTTCTTCAAAAGAAATATACCACTGAAACCTTTCCGTTTACTCGAAAAAGAAATAACGGTGAGCGTTCAATGTATTATGTGAGCAACAGCCATCCTCCGATTATTTCTAAGGAACAATTTAATGCGGTAAAAGCTTTGCAACAAATCAGAAAATATAAAAAGTGTGCGGAAAAGCATTCGCTGTCCAAACTGCTTATCTGTTCTGAATGCGGGCATTCATACCGCAGAGTGAAAGGATATAATGAAATATATTGGAAATGCAGTGGCAGGGCAAGCGGATTTACAGATTGTATGCCCATATATGTAGAGGAAGAAGATGTGCACGCTGCTCTAACCCGCATGATAAATATACTTTGTGAAAATTACGACAGCATACTAAAACCTACAATAAAATCGCTTGAGCAATTACAAAGCAAGGTAAATGGTACGCAGCACAAGGTATATGAAATTGACAAAGCAATAGCAGCGGTCA
>JBGUUF010000264.1:0-1209 GCA_045133435.1 Acutalibacteraceae bacterium | reverse complement strand
TCAAATGCAAGCGGTTGAAGCGCGTCGCCCGCGAGAAGTGCGGTATCTTCGCCGTATTTCACATGACATGAAGGCTTGCCGCGACGGAGATCGTCGTCATCCATGCAGGGCAGGTCGTCGTGGATCAGCGAATATGTATGGATCATCTCCACACCGCAGCCGAACGGCATTGCATCCTCGGGATTTCCGCCAGCAGCGCGGCAGAATTCCAGCGCAAGCATAGGGCGAATGCGTTTGCCCGCATCAAGCAGGCTGTACTTCATGGCTTCCTCAAGCTTTTGACTTATCGAGCCTGACTCCGACACTGCCGTGTCAAGCGCCCTTTCAATTTTCGGAAGCCATTCATCTTGTCTCATTTTTACTATATCGTTCATGGTCAAATCCCCCTTGTTATTCTTCTGAATTGCCGAGGTCCGACAGCTTAGTGACCTTCTGACGCGCCTTATTCAGCTCAGCAGTGCACCACGCGGCAAGACCTGCGCCCTCCTCGTAAAGCTCAAGCGATTTAGCGAGTTCTGCGTCGCCGTCCTCAAGCAGGTTTGCAATTTCCTCCAGTCGAAGCATTGCGGCTTCAAAGCTCTCGGGTTTCTTTTTCATTATATATCATAACCTTTCATGCTGAGTTTTTTCAATGCTTTTGACAACACATTCCGCTCTGCCATCCGAAAGCTGCACTTCGACCGTATCGCCCTCGGTCAGAGAATCGGCTGAATTTATCGGAATACTGTCCTTATACACCACGGAATATCCACGACCGAGCACTGCAAGCGGGTTAAGTGCCGCCAAACGCGAGGCATTCTCGCGCAGGTGTAATTCGCAGGTGTTCAGCAGGTTCGACTGGCTCGAATTTATCGAAGTCCACACATCGTCGAGCATGCGCGCCTTAGTTTCTATCACGTTCATCGGATTTTTCATGCAGTGCATCTGCATGACCGCCGCGACTCGAGTCTCGCTCGATTTTATTATTCTCTCGAGCGAATTTTTGCTCTTGGCGCTGAACTGCCGCAGATAATTCATCACAGCACCGCTGTCAGCAACGGCGAGTTCTGCCGCCGCCGACGGTGTGGGTGCACGCATATCCGCCACAAAGTCACAGAGGGTAAAGTCGGTTTCGTGCCCGACTGCCGAAATTACGGGAATTTCGGATTTCGCCACCGCCATGACCACATCTATGCTGTTGAACGCCCACAGGTCCTCTATCGAACCGCC
>JBGUUF010000263.1:0-3521 GCA_045133435.1 Acutalibacteraceae bacterium | reverse complement strand
CAATGTAGGACCCTTCCATTTTATTCACCAGTGCCTCCAATGAAGCTTTGCGTCCGCGAACCTTAGCAACATTTATCAGGTGACCTTCATCGTCTACATGCATGACCGGCTTGATCTGAAGCGCGGAACCTACTATAGCTGTAGCGGCCGATACTCTGCCGCCGCGCTTGAGGTGATGCAGGTCGTCAACAGTAAACCAATGACAGAAATTGAGCCTGTTGGATTCCACCCACTGAGCCAGCTCGTCGATTCCCATACCGTTTTTCTTATGCTGCGCGGCGTAATAAACCATCAGTCCCTCGCCCATCGAGGCTGCAAGGGTATCGACTGAAATAATCTTTCGCTCGGGATATTTTTCTTTAACCTCGTTTATAGCCATGCACGATGCATTGTATGTGCCGCTCAAACCGGAGGAAAATGAAAGGTACAAAATATCTGTGCCCTTTTCAAGATATTCAGAGAAATACTCGCAGAAATCATTCACATTTATCTGCGATGTCTTGGAGGTCTTGCCCTTACGCATGTTATCATAGAATTCGCTTGAAGTCATTTCGCGCTCATCTGCGAAATTACGATAAACCAAACCGTCCATTTCAAACTGAAGCGGAAGGACGACGACGTTCAATTCGTCTGCTATCTTTTGTGAAATATCCGAAGTAGAATCTGTAATAATTACATAATTATTCAACAAAAACACCAACCTAAATTTATTTTTTAAAATTATTATACCACATAATTGTGAAGGAATGAAGAATTTCCCACAAATTTATTGAGGTCTCAACATAAAAAAATTATGCCATTTATTATGAATTTAGTACAAATTTTTTAAATATTTAAAAACAGGCAGCGAACAATTCAAGTGTTCACTACCTGTTTATTCGATATATTATTTACAAAATCATTTGCAATTTATCAGGCATCTGGCCGACCTGCCGCTGCCTGTTTTAACTGTGATATACACCTTGCCTTTGCCGACTATTTTTATTTCGGCAGAATTTGCGTCAGACTGCACGATAACAGCTCTGCTTTTGGCTGATGTTGACCATTTTACGGTATCATTGCAGTTTTCGGGAGAGGTGATCTCTGCGTTGAGTGTGATCACATCATCTTTATTTGCTGTCAACGATGTCTGCGACAAACTTATGCTCTTTGCCCGCTCACGCACCACGACCTGACAGGATACGGTCTTTCCGCTGAACGAAGTCGCCGTTATAATAGCTGTACCCTTTGATACTGCGGTAATAACGCCCTTATTGGTCACTGTCGCAACCGAATCATCTGAGCTGCTCCATGCTTCAACGTAATCATTTGAGCCTCTTGTGACGGGATAAGCACGAAGATACAGCTTTTTGCCGATATATATTGAAGCCGTCTGTTTATTTATTCGCAGGCTTTCGGTCGGCATTACAACGGTAACTTTGCATTTTATTGATCTACCGCTACCGGTCGATACGATCACATTATATGTGCCTTTTCGCAGGCCGGTTATCTCGGCACTCTTTCCGTCCGCCGCAACTGCTATGCTCAGACCTTTACTTCCGGATGTCTTCCACTTGACAGAATCATTGCAGTTTGCAGGCTCAGTTATATCGAAATTGAGCGTGAAGGTTTCGTTTATAAGGATTTTTTTGGATGTCGTGTCAAGGTTAAGTTTCTTCGCCTTGGTGCGCACATATATTTTCACTGAATCCGATTTGCCTGTATACGAAGTGGCTGTAATCGTCGCGCAGCCTTGTGATACACTGGTCACTGTGCCGTTTGAACTGACCGTGGCAACTGAGGGATCGTCGGATGTCCAGGTTATCGGGTCGTAGGCATATGAGCTGCTGAGTTTTGCGGTGAGTTTGCGTGTCTTGCCGAGATAAATATCGCCCGAATTTTTTATCTGAACGCTTTCTGTGGGATTGATGACATAAACTGTGCATGTTGCCTGAACGCCGCTGTCGGCTGTCGCTGTGATCGTAACACAGCCGCGCTTTAACGCCGTCACATTGCCGTTGCCGTCAATCTGAACGATCCTGCGGTTTGATGTCTTCCACTTTACGGTATCCTCCGTATCGGCGGGAGATAATTTTGCCGAAAGAGTAAATTGTTCATTCGGTTCAAGATAATACACGCTTTCGCTCAACAATACGCTTTTGGCAGGCACTTTAACGGTAACGACACATATGTCGCTTTTTCCGGAAGATGTTGTCGCCTTGATTTCCGCCGTACCCTTTCGGATGCCTGTGATAGTTCCGTCAATTCCGACCTTAGCAACGGATTCGTCAGAGCTGGACCATCTGATATAATCTGTTGCCTTATTTGGAGTCATGGTCGCTGTCATGCTTACAGTGCCGCCTTCGTAAACCGTTGCGGAATCACTCTTGACCGAAACGCTTTCTGCTGCAACTGTTTTCTCGTATCTGGGCGAAAATGTATACTGAGTAGGACAATTATCGAGAGTCTCAAAAATATAGCCTTGTTCCTTGAGATACGGCAGTATAGTTTCCAGCGCGGGGACATTGAAGCTCTTATCGTGGCAGAGTATGACCTCAACGTCCTCTGTGCAGGTTTTCTTTATTTGAGTTATTGATTTTTTTGCGCACCCGCTCGATGATGCATCTCCTGATGAGGAAGTCCAGTCATATGCTTTATAACCGAGGTCATGCGCGCCGGTCGCGATCCTCTTCATAGTCAGTGCGTTGCTCACACCGTTATTGGTGCCGCCGGGGAATCTGATGATCTTGGGTTCCGTGCCAATACGCTGCTTTATTTGTGCAGAGAGTTCCTCCAACCCTTGATAATAAGAGTAATACGAATTATAGCAGACCCTATAAGTGTGGTTATAGGTATGCATCGCGACAAGTGAACCCTGTGCATGTATATCTTTTACAACATCAAAATATTTTTTATTGTATACCACAAAAAATGTTGCGTTTACATCATGCTTTTCCAACACATCGAGTATCCCGGAGGTATACTGATTCGGTCCGTCGTCAAAGGTGAGATAGCAGACCTTTTTGACACTGACATTGAACTTGGTCACGATTTCTTTGCCGCTTAATGCGGAAACCGTGCATTGTCCCACGTTGATTCCCTTCACTGTGCCGTCCTGACTGACTTCGGCGATATTGTCATCAGACGACTGCCACACAACTTCTTCGCTTTCAGCCAAAAGCCGCACCGTCAAATTTTTGCCGACCTCTACATCGTTTATATCAGACGCAGAGATTGTATTTATTACGATATGGTCTGATGAAGAAACCGTTGTACGGACATAACTATTCGATGATGAAACTGCTTCAGACTGAATCTCGCCGTTATTCAATGACGATGCAACGGACGAAAAGCACCCGAGCGCAATTAAACTTACCGCAGCGGTCATTGTAGCTAAACCTGCGGCTATTTTACCGATTCTGCCGCTGTGTTTATTTTTCTTATGCCTATTTTGTTTTTCTTTCACTCAAAATCATCCCTAACAACATATTGTCGCTAAACGACTATTACGAGCGTATTATACTATAAAAATGGCAAAAGTG
>JBGUUF010000262.1:0-4727 GCA_045133435.1 Acutalibacteraceae bacterium | reverse complement strand
GAGAATTTGCGTTGTTTTTGCTGACGATAGCGTCGAGCTGTGCTCTTGCCGATGCCATCTGCTGGTCGATCTCAGCCTGCTTTTTCTTGTAGGCTTCTTCTTCCGCCTGAATCTGCTTCATAAGCTCTTCGGCTTCCTTCTGCTGTGCGTCGAGCTCGGTCTTTTTCTCGGCGAGTTCTGCCTTCTGAGCGTCGATCTCAGCTTTCTTGGCTTCGACTTCGGCGATCTTGTCCTGATAACCTTCCTTATCGCTGGTGAGGTCATCTATCAGGCTTTGGTCATAATCTGCCATTGCCTCGAGATAAACTGTGTTTGAAATGAATTCCTGCAGACCGTTGGAGCAGAGGAGAACCTCCAAGCCGCCGGTCATGTCGCCCGAAATGTATATAGCCTTCAGACGCTCCTTGAATTTATCCTTGCTGGCCTCGATCTCCTGATCCTTGAGGGCGATTTCCGCCTCAAGCTCTTCTATCTCGGCATTTGCGGATGCTATCTGGCTGTTTACGTTTGCGATCTGTGTTTCCAGATTGGTAACAAGCTCGTTTACTGCGTCAAGCTGCTCCTGCGCACTCGCCTTGCTCTTTTTGAGAGCCGAGAGTTTGCTGGCGATGCTTTTCTGCTGGCTTTGGAGCTGAGCCTGCTTCTGTTTGAGCTGGCTTGCTGTGGCAGCCGAAGCGGTAAAACCGACGTCACTGCCTGACGGTACAAATTCCAGTGCAAAAGCGAATATTGACAGCACTGCGATGAGACTGACTAACACTTTTGCAAAGGAAACTTTAAAATGTTTCTCGTTTACAGATGAATCAATCACCGCTTACACCTCCGTCGTCTTTAAGATATTTTCTGATGGATACAAGGCTTCCTATCGCGCCCGAGAGTATACCGCTGCCCAGGAATGCCAGCAGCAGCCAGCCTATCATGGACATAAACGGCAATGCGCCCGAGGAGAGAATGTTGGAAATTGCCGATGTGGCTGCGGAATACAGGTATGTAACGAGTATAAATGAAATTACTCCCGCCGCCAAGCCTATCGTTATGCCCTCCACGAGGAACGGCATGCGTATGAACCAGTCTGTTGCGCCGACCGATTTCATTATTGAAATTTCGAGTTTTCGCACATACATGGTAAGTTTGATAGTGTTGGTTATAATAAACAGTGAAACTACCAGCAGCAGTGCCACTATTCCCACGCCGACCACCGTGACGGTCTTGTTGATGCCCATCAGCTTTTCGGCGTATTCTCGGTTGTCTCGCACGGTATAAACGATGTCGAGATTTTTGAGCTGCTCGACCGTGGTTTCATATCGCGTCGGGTCCTCAAAGCTCACGCGGAATGCGTCGGGAAGTATTTGGGTGGTATCGCCCAGAGAGTCGATGATCTTGAGATTCTCGTCAAATCGGTCCATCAGGCTGTCAAAGCCTTCTTCCTTTGAGATAAACTCGATGTTGTTTTCATCGACATTTCCCACGCTCAAAATCTTTTGCTTGGCTTCCTCTTCGGTAATTTCGGCATTACTGCCGCTGACCGTTGTATTGAGATAGACCATAACTACGTTCTGATCCTCGAGCCATGTCATAAGGTGGGAGATATTGACCGAGACCAGCGCGGCGGTGCCCATGAGCACCAGACAGCACACCAGCACGCCCACCGAGGCAAGGCTCATCAGGCGGTTTGCCCATGTGTTGCGCAGACCCTCGCGCACCAGATATTTGAAGTTATTAAACATAGTAATCTACCTCCGGACCGCTGTCTGCCACCAATTCACCGTTCTGGATCTCAATAATACGGCGGCGGAACTTTCTGACCAGAGCATGTTCGTGAGTTACCATGAGAATAGTCGTACCGTTGTTGCGGTTGATCTGATTGAGCATGTCCACGATCTCAAAGCTCATTCGCGGGTCCACGTTGCCCGTAGGCTCGTCCGCGATGATGAGCGCGGGATTGTTGATAAGTGCGCGCGCCAGACCGACACGCTGCTGCTCACCGCCCGAAAGCTCGTTTGGCATGCATCTTGCCTTTTCGCTCAGGCCCACATGTGCCAGCACATAGGGGACTTTTTTGCGTATAGCCTTGGTGCTTGCGCCTGTGACGCGCATGGCGAATGCCACATTGTCAAAAACGCTCATATTGGGGATCAGACGGAAATCCTGGAAAACCATGCCGAGAGTTCGTCTGTAATACGGAATGTCTCTGTGCTTGAGTGTAGAAAGGCGTGTGCCGTTGACTATAACCTCACCGCTGTTGGGTGTTTCCTCGCGCATCAGAATCTTGAGCAGGGTAGATTTACCCGCGCCGGACGAACCGACGATAAAGACGAATTCGCCTTCGTTTATTCTGAGGTTGAGGTCGCGCAGAGCTTTTGTTCCGTTATCATAGGTCTTATAAACATTACGGAATTCTATCAAGCTGAAAAATTCACTCCTTAAAAAATAAAGCCGTGCGGTCGAATTGACAAAAAATAAATAACACAGACCGCACAAATATTCAAACTATGCCTAATTACAAATAAATTATAATATAACTGCCACACCAAAGTGTTACAGAATTGTAACGATTATGTCACGCCTATACATCATCTGCATATTTCCGACAGATAAATTTTTGAATGAAAAAACTGCCTGAGCGGGCATATATTGCATGCGCGGCGGCTGAATTATAGCGCTGCATGCAGCTAAAAATATTACAGGGAATTATCCGCACGGATGATTTCTATTACAATCAAAGGACGGTTGCCATATGCTGCAATTTAATAAAAAATTAAAGTTAATGTGTGCCGCCGCCGCCCTTACGCTGGCATTGCTCCCCGTAAGCTGCGGAAGAAACGACGACAACTATGACCACAACACCGATCACAACGGAACGACTCATAACACCACCAACAGCACAAATCATAACAACATTTATGATGATACCAACGGCACAAACAACAACGGTGTTTATGACGGCTCCAACGACCACAACAACATCATCGACGACACCGAAAGTGCGATAGATCACGGTCTTAATGCGCTGGAGAGCGGTATGGAGGGCATTGATAACGGCATGACCAACAACAATGCCACCACAACTACCACTAATACAAACAACAACGCGAGAGCCGCTACTACCACTACCATCAGATAACCGCGCCAAAAAACGGGCAGAGCTGAATTTTATCGGCTTTGTCCGTTTTTAGTTTGCTCACCCTATTTTTACTTTGGCGAGTTCGTATATTCCGTCGGTGACAGCGTTATTATTGGCGAATTTCATCGGTTTTGCCGCATCGGAGAGGGTTTCTGCGGGATTTACCACGCGTATTCTCACACTGTATTCGCCGCGCTCCAGATCGTCGGGAATGGTAAATGACGACTGCATGGAGGTCTCGGGGAGAAGCTGCGACAGCTTAAATTCCTCGTCAACTGCGGAATATACGGCATTTCCGTCCTCGTCAGCCACCGTGTATTCCAGATCCCAGTCGTAATAGAACGGCGCAACGCCGTAGTTTGTGAGCGATACCGTTATCTCTTTGGTCGCGTTGTCGGCGGTGACCGACTCTATGCCGATGTCATAGCCGAAGCTGTTGGCGACTTCAAGGTATTCCTGATAAGCTTCCGTGCCTTTTTCGGGAATTCCGCCTCTGCCCACACCGCTTATCCACGACACATGGAACTGCTGTATGCAATAGTCCAAAGCTTCGCGCTCAGTGCCCTCAAGGATAGGACCGAACGGGTCGTGATACATCATGCCCGAAAGCTCACCGCCGAACATCTGAGTCTGCCACTTGTCCCATATCGATTTATAATTTCCGTTGCAGCCGTTGATAAAGTCATAAAACTGCTGCAATGTGCCGTAGCTGCTGTCAAGGCTTTTGAGCAGAGCCTTCCATTCGGGACTTTTTGTGTGGAAATCGGAGGAGTTGAAGAGGAAGTTGTCGTCATGATAGCCCACATCGTATGAATATGCCTTGCCCAGCGATGGATTGCGTGCCATGAGCTTGGTGGTTTTGAAAGAGGAGGTGTATGCATCAAGCAGCCTGCGCATATTTTGTCCGCTCATGGCGTACCGATTATTGTTGCAGCCGGACATATTCCACTCGCCCCATGAGCCGTAAAGTCCAAGCTGTATAGCTGCGAGCGCGGGATGTCCGTCATATTTTTCACCAAGCTGAGTGATGAAATTCACCATATGATCCACCAGCGCAGTGCTGTTGAAATTCGGAAATTCCAGCGTGTGCCCGTTGTATTTAGTTGAGCTGATATAGCCGACCTGGTTCAATTCCTCATACAATTTTTCGGGCAGATACAACCCTGTGCTTTTATCATTATTGTATCCCGGATAGACTATGTATGTGCGGAGAATGAGGGTATTGCCGCGCTCAGCAACTGAGGAAAGAAGACTGTCAATATACAGTTCATCAATGTGTCCTTCACTCTCATCGTCATACAAATATACATCGCTGAATTTTATGCCGACATACTCCAGAGAGGAATCCTCGGTAGGCGTACAAAACAGCGAGGCAAAGCCTTTCATCGGGTTTGGTACAGTGGTTTCCTGATATTCAAATTTGTTCAGGGTTATCTGAACTCCGTCAGAGCAGGCAATAGTGGTAAAAATCAGCGCTGCCGCCAGTAATGCCGAAAAAATGCGGGTAATTTTTTTCATCAATTATCCTCCCAGGGCGATTTCTAGTATGTTCTGCGGTGAATCTGCTATGTAATCCGCTCCCGCCGATTTTAATTCGTCCACA
>JBGUUF010000261.1:0-2037 GCA_045133435.1 Acutalibacteraceae bacterium | reverse complement strand
GGAGACATCGAGCCGTTTTATTGCGAGACTTTGACATACATAGAAAAGCTACAGAAAGCGGGAGTTGAGGCGAGCGTTGATGTGTATCCCAACTGCTTTCACGCGTTCGATATGCTTTGCCCGTTCCTCAAGGTCAGCAAGCAGGCGGTTGAGAAATTTGAAGCGCAGTTTGAATATGCAATGGCTCATTATTTTGCAGAACAGAAATAATTATTATAAAAAATTATTCAGGAGGAATAAACCATGAGAAAAAATTTCGGAGCGAAACCTATTTTGTATCCCCAGCCTGTGTTTATCATCGCAGCATACGGCGATGACGGCGTACCAAATGCCATGAATGCAGCGTGGGGCGGTCTCAGTGAAGAAAATGAGATTTCGATTTGTATCAGCCCTGAGCACAAGACGACCGCAAATATTCTGTCGCGCGGTGCATTTACCGTCAGTATGGGGGATGCGGAGCATGTTGTCGAGTGCGATTATGTCGGTATAGTTTCAGGCAATAATGTGCCTGATAAGCTGGCGATTGCGGGATTTCACACCACAAAATCCGAGCATGTGGACGCACCTATCATTGACGAGCTGCCGATGGCGCTGGAATGCAGGCTTATAAGCTATGATGAGGAAAGTTGCCGTCTGGTGGGCGAGATAGTCAATGTCTGCGCCGATGAGCGTATTCTGGGCGATGACGGGAAGATAGATTTGTCGAAATTCAGTCCTATTACCTATGACCCTGTTCATCACACATATCTAAGGCTTGGTGAGCAGGTCGGTAAAGCCTTCAGTGACGGCAAAAAATTAAAATGAAATTCCTGCGCAAAACAGAAAAACATAAAATTTTGAATTTTTTTGTTTTTTCTCTTGACAAATGCATTGTAAGCTGATATAATAACAAAGCTGTGATTGACGCGGTGCGTTGATACAATGCATGGCCCGGTAGTTCAGCTGGTTAGAACGCTAGCCTGTCACGCTAGAGGTCGACGGTTCGAGCCCGTTCCGGGTCGCCATTTCGCTGTTATAGCTCAGTAGGCAGAGCACTTCCTTGGTAAGGAAGAGGTCAGCAGTTCGAATCTGCTTAACAGCTCCATTGAAAAATCCCCGAAATGCCTGTAGTACGGTGCTTCGGGGATTTTTATGTTTTGGTTTGAATTCATTGCTCATAAAAACAAGATACTCAGGGATAATATCTCTGAGTATCTTGTTTTTTATCTAAAGATTTTAGCATGAAAAGCGTGATATATTTTCAACAAAAAGAGCTCTCGATGTACTTGTCGGAGGAGCGCGGCGAGTAAATAAATCGGTCCATATGGCTGCCTGAAAAGAAATATTTTGGCGGCTGAGGAGAGGTATCCGCGCGGAATGTATCTACCAACACCAGCTTGATTTTCATCCGCTCAGGGATGATGCTCTTGATGTAGACACTGGCGGCGCACCCCGCTTCTACGCCTTCGCGACGCTCAGCTAAACCGGCGAGATTCGGCATTATTTCGACGAATATCCCGTATTCCTCCACCGAGCGTACGATGCCCGTGACAGTTTCGCCTACATTAAAAAGTGCCGCATTTTCCGCCCATGTGCCCAATAATTCGCGGTGGCTCAGTGAGATTCTCCCGTCACTTTCTTTTTGGCGAACCACTGCGCGGATGTCCATACCCACGGCGAATCGGTCGGAGGGATGAGAGATTCGTGAAACTGACATGGTGTCGATGCTCATAAGCGACGGAATTCCGCAGCCGATGTCGATGAACGCGCCGAACGGTTCCAGATGCGTTACCCGACCGTCAATGACATCGCCACAGTGCAGGCAGGATACATATTCATCCATGCACTGCTGCTGAACAGCGCGGCGGGATAATGTAGCATAAGGTCGCCCGTGACGGTCAGAAGAAATTTTATCAATAACGAAACTCACCGGCTTTCCAACGCGTGAGATCACGGCGATGTCGCGGGTGGTTCCCTCCGATATTCCCAGCGCGCCTTCTTCACGCGGAATAATGCCTTTCATGCAACCTAAATCGACGATAAGATTGTGTCGGCTGT
>JBGUUF010000260.1:0-2228 GCA_045133435.1 Acutalibacteraceae bacterium | reverse complement strand
TCTCTTGACTTTATCGCTCGAATAGCGTCGGCTAGCATTTTCCATACCGTCTGTCATGATGACAAACATGGTATGTTCTGGAACGTCCTCGGGTCGGGCATATTTATGGACGTTGCCGATGTGATGGATTGCTCCGCCGATAGCATCGATCAGAGCTGTCGCACCGCGAACCGTATAGTCATTTTCTGTCAGCTTGTCGACTTCAGAAAGCTTCACGCGGTCATGCAGCACTTCGCTGACGTGATCGAAAAGAATTGTGGAAACATAGCACTCGCCGTCCTGCTTGCGCTGTTTCTCGATCAAAGAATTAAAACCGCCGATTGTGTCGCTTTCCAAGCCAGCCATAGAGCCGCTTCTGTCAAGAATAAATACCAGTTCTGTAATGTTGTTTTTCATAATGGTTACCTCCAATTATAGATATAAGATTTCTTATCTTGATAACAGTATATCTTATCGGAGGAATCATTTGGTCGCTTTAAAAGCGACATTTATCCTAACAAGACTTGGTCAAACTCAAACAGAGCTTCGTTGATTGTAAAAATATCATACTCGCCCTTTTTGATAAAATATTCGATAATGATGTCGAATTTGTTGCTATGCGTAAGAGAATAACCTGCTTTTGACAGCAAATCTTTAGCCTCGTCAAACGGAAGCTCCAACGCAACGGCGAAGGCAGCCGCAGTCGTTTTTCTCGGCTTATACTGCGGATTGCTCCTGATCTTCGAAAACAGCTTACGATCCACATTCGCTTTCTTATAACACTGAACGTCCGTCAAACCCTTCTCGTCGATTTTACGCATCAGCATTTCCGAAAAACTCTCGTCGATCTGACCGATCGCGTCGCTGAGACTCAACGACACAGTCCGCTCAAGCATTGGTTCAGCAGACTCATCATCAAAAAGGTAGGTATATAGGCGCGTTGTATTGTCCTCGTTATGCGCTTCTACATAGCATTCGTCGATATATTCGGTAATATCGTGTATCAGGCGCTTGCTGATTTGAAAACAATCCTTGTCAAACACCACGATATATACCATGATATCGTGATGTATCAGGAATTTGCAAATCTCACTCACGGCGGTCTGCAACGCCTGTTCCTTGGGATAACCGTAGGCACCGGCAGAAATCAACGGAAACGCAACCGAGTCGCAGTGATAATCTTCGGCAAGCTTTAAAGAATTGCGATAGCAGGAAATCAGCTTTTCTTCCTCATGACGACCGCCGCCACGCCAAACGGGGCCTACTGTATGTATGACATATTTGCACGGCAGGTGATATGCACCTGTGATTTTTGCTTCACCAGTATGACAGCCGCCCAGCGTTCTGCACTCAGCCAACAGCTCCGGACCGGCAGCGCGATGGATCGCGCCATCCACGCCACCGCCGCCAAGCAAAGTTTGGTTCGCGGCGTTTACAATCGCGTCACAGTTCATTTTTGTTATGTCGTTTCTGACGATTTGAATTGGCATATGGCACACCTCGTTTTTCAATTGAAATATGTATTATATCAAAGACTAAACACAAGAAAATTATAATGAATACTTCTAGACTAGTCAATCACTCCATATGCAAATATTTCCAAATCCACAAAAACAGGTTGGAATTACATGGTCAAACAATCCGATGATTTTCTTTAATTGTAAAACAAATACTTTCTAAAGGCAATAATTCAATTCGACTTTTTTAATATATATCTTCCTTTGTTATTATCCTGACTGTCTAGTACAAGCGTATCGCCTTCAATCGAATATTTATATTTCGAATCTTTCGCTGTGCTAATTGAAAAATCAATCGAAAGAATATCGTCTTTGATCAAATATGAGAATGCATAATTATCCATAGAAAGAATCAATTCTCCCGAACCTTTACCGTCAAAAGAATATTTCGTATTATTATCCAATTCCCATATACCATATAATACGTCTAGTTGTTCTTCTGTTTCGGTTTGAGTAGTGCCGAATGACTCATTAGCCTCTGTGCTTGATTCCTTTTGACAGGCACAACAAAGAAGTGCAACTATTATAACACCTATCATAATGCTGATTTTTTTCATCTATTATCCTCCTAATAGATAGCGGCGGCAAACTGTGCCGCCGCTATGAATCAATTTATAGGTTATCTATTCTTTTTTCTCGCAGAAACCATATAGGTAATTGCAAAGCCCAAAATTAATACAACCAGAACCAATACTGCAAAGCTGGGAGCGCCTGTCTGAACAGCGCCGTTGT
>JBGUUF010000259.1:0-2952 GCA_045133435.1 Acutalibacteraceae bacterium | reverse complement strand
CTTCTTTCTTTAATTATTTCTGCAGCTCGATTTCAACTGCAATTACATTATATAGAAAAAAGAATGTGTGTGGTCGCTTGTCAAGCGACAAATTATCCCCCGATCGTTGCCTGACCGAATTTAAAAAGCGTTTCGTTTATCTGAAATATATCGTAATTGCCGTGGATAATAAAATACTCTATGATAATATCAAATTTATTGCTGTGCGACAGCGCAAATCCCGCCGTTCTGAGCAGCGACTGCGTCTCATCAAGATTAAGCTCCAACGCGATAGCAAAGGCGATAACGGTAGATTTGCCCGGGCGATAATTTACATCACTGCGTATCTTTGAGAAATGCTTGCGGTTGATATTCGCCCTTTTGTAGCATTGTGTATCGGTCATGCCTTTGATGTCGATGAGGTGCAGCAGCGAATCCGAAAAGCTTTCTTCCATTTTGTCAAACATGCTTTCCAGCGAATCTTCTTCAAACGATGCCTCGTATAGTCGCTCATCAGCCTTGTATTCAGAATATTCCGACGACGGTTGAGGGGCTGGCTCTGGGGAATCACTTTTTTGGAATATCGACATAATATCGAAATAGTCATCATCACATGGAGAAACATCTCGATTTATGTGCGCCTGCTCAGTTATCGAACCGAAAGCCATCACAGGGAGATTCATGCTGATATAGTCGCTTACATCGCTGTATAACCTTTCATCAATTTCAAATGAATCGCGATAGTAAACCACTATGTAAACATCTATTTCTTCGTGGCTGAAAATGTATTCCTTGACGGTATCCATAGCCACGCGGATTGCCTTATCCTTGGGGTATCCGTAAATTCCGGAGGAAATCAGCGGAAAGGCTATCGAGGTACAATCATGCTCCGCCGCCAACTCAAGCGATTTGCGATAGCAGGATGCGAGCAGCTCTGGTTCGTTATTCTGCCCGCCGCGCCAAACGGGGCCGACTGTATGAATGATATATTTGCAGGGCATATTGTAGCCCTTGGTGATCTTCGCGTCCCCCGTCTTGCAGCCGCCCAGCAGACGGCATTCATCCAACAGTTCCTTGCCCGCCGCGCGGTGAATACAGCCGTCTACTCCCCCGCCGCCGAGCAGCGAAGAATTTGCGGCATTGACCACCGCATCAACATGCATCAGCGTGATATCGCCGCGGATTATTTTTACAGGCATATTATGCCCACCTCCAACTTTGTAATTTTATACAAAAATATCATAGCATATAACTTAAAATAATTCAAGAGTAATAAAAAATATAACAAAAAAACAGGTGCTCTTTTAACATTCACACCTGTTTTCCTTCGGTATTCAAATTTACTTTTCCTTATAATAAAGCATGCAGTGACAATATCCCTCGAAATCCGGGTCGGCTATCTGCTCGCGAAACTGCTTGCACATGCATTTTGTATCCTCATTTTTGGCAAGCACACACGGACAATATCCGCCCTTCGCCTTTAAGCCTTCCTGCACCTTTTTGACGATTTCTTGGTTCTCATTAAATCTTATCTTCATTTAATTTTCCTCCACCAGCTTCAATATGTCCTCTTTGCTGTGATAGCCGACGGTCTGATTTACTATCTTTCCGCCTTTTATCACAAAAAGTGCAGGGATGCTTTCCACGCCGAATGCAATGGCAAGCTCCTGTTCTTCATCGACATTGACCTTGCAAACGAGCAGGTCGTCATTTTCTTCCGCGATTTCGGCGACGATGGGCGAAAGCATCATGCAGGGAGCGCACCACTCTGCCCAGAAATCTATGAGCACGGGAATTTCACTGCCCATAACGACGCTCTCAAAATTCTTTGATGTAAGATTTATTTCCATAATATTTTAACTCCTTTAATGCCGATATTTTAATAGTATTATATTATTTTTCAATGAATATAGCAAGTAAATTTTTGTAACATAATATTTAATATTCTCGATATTCCCCCAAATAACCTTAAAAATATCAAAAAGCACTTGATTTTTGCGGATATATCTGTTAAAATTACTGTTAAGCAATAAATATTTGTTAATGGCGCAGATGGTATGCAATGAATTTTAATCGAAATCCATTGCAGTAATTGCGAATGAAAAATGCCCCTCAGAGAGAGAATGTCGGCGGCTGTGAGCATTCTCGGACATATTCGCGGTGAATTTCGGTACCGGAGCCGACTGTTCGACTTATTTTTCAATATGAGGGCAGTCTGCTTTCCCAGCATTATCGGGAGCTGATGAGGGAGTATTTTGCAATCAAAATATTCCGAATTTGGGTGGTACCGCGAAGAGATTTCGTCCCATGTGGACGGGATCTTTATTTTTTTGCCCGAATCAAATCTGCGTCATTCAGAAAATTTTTAAGAGCCTGTTTAGTATCTCGGCGTGCGTGGATTGCGCTGTCAGATTTTGTGCCAAATGTAGGGAATTTCTCGCAGCCATACTGTCGTATCGCAAGAGAAATTTACGAAATATGGCGCAAAAGATGCAAGCAAGGCGCGTGCGAAGGGATGCTAAACAGGCTCTAAGGAGGAATTACCGCAATGGAGAAAAAAATTGCAGGAATTATTGAGAGCTTCACCGAAGCTGCAAAAGCCGCAACGGATTCCGCCGCAGTCGAAAAGCTGCGTGTTGCATACCTCGGCAAAAAGGGCGAGATCTCGGAGCTTATGAAGGATCTGAAATCCGCTGCCCCCGAGCAGAAGAAGGAATTCGGTCAGAAGATAAACTTGCTCAAAAAGGATGTCGAGGGCAAGCTGGCTGAACTCGCCGCAGAAATCGAAAAGAAGGAGCTTGAGGCTCTCATCAACAGCGCTGAATGCTACGATGTCACCATGCCTTCAAGCGTTGAAACAGGCTCATATCACCCCATCACGCTGATTCAGCGCGAGGTAGAGGATATTTTTGCGGCTATGGGCTTCACTATCGAGGATTACGACGAGATAGTTGACGACTATCACTGCTTCGA
>JBGUUF010000258.1:0-2953 GCA_045133435.1 Acutalibacteraceae bacterium | reverse complement strand
ACGGCAAGAAGCAGAAGGTCGTTGATGATTCTGGGTACAGCGGACGTTTGTGCGATGTGATTTCGATGATAGATGAAGATGGCAAGCCTGTTATCATAGTCAATATGGATTATATGTCGGACGATTATTTCTTTGTAGCATACACCATAGAGAATGGTCGTTTGGTCAGATGTGGCTCGGATGTTGCTTTTGTAACCAAGGTAAATACAGATCGCACATTAACCGCCGAATATTGTGTGGATTTCTTTGGTACATGGTATGGTGAAAGAACAATCAAACTTACTGGTGGTAAGAGAATTCAACTTGTAGATGGTGATTATAAATTAAACGACGGCGAAAATCGCAAATTAAAAGCGAAGGTAAACGTAAAAGCGGAGATTGTCGATGCGGATGGCAATTATAAGTCGTACATCATTAAAAAGGGTAGTGTAATATCACTTTATGCCACAGACGGTCAAAGCTATGTGCTGTTTACCGACGCAAAGGGCAACAAGGGCAGACTTAAAGCTGATTTCAAAGACGGATATACCATTATTGGCGAGAAATACGATGATGATTTGTTTGACGGAATAATATACGCAGGCTGATTTTTTAGGATAAGTTAATCCGTGATTTTGAGCGGAATGCTGTATGAATTGCGGCATTCCGCTTTTGCATTTTTTTATAATGTTCACACAATGTTGTTGTAATTTTTTACCGTATACATTATAATGTAAAATAGTATGTTGGTAAATAATTTGTGGGCTGCGGATAATTTTGAGGGATTTTATTTGCGGCTTTGCACATGAAAGGATGCATGTTGATTTGAGATCAGAAAAAATGCTTAAAAATACAGCAGTAGGCGTAATAGCGCAGATTGTATATTCTCTCTCCGACTGGATTACTCGTACGGTTTTTATAAAAACCATGACAGATCAATACCTTGGAGCACAGGGTCTGTTCTCATCCATACTTTCTTTTCTGTCGCTGGCTGAGCTTGGCATAGGTTCTGTGCTTGTATACAGCATGTACAAACCGATCGCGGAAAATGATGAGCGCAAGCTAACGGCGTTGACGCAGTTTTACCGCAAGGCATACAATATCATAGGCGCTATGATATTCGGCGTGGGGCTCTGCCTGACTCCATTTTTGCCGTTTTTTGTGGATGACATGGATGCTGTTCCTCATGCGTCGCTGATATATCTGATGTATCTGTTTAATTCAGTGTTGTCGTACATGTTTGTTTATAAGCAGTCGATACTTAACGCTGACCAGAAAAATTATGTTATCAATTTCCGCTGTGCGATACTCAATGCGATGCAGTGCGCATTTCAGGTGCTGGTGCTGATAACCACACACAATTTCTTCGCATATCTGGCGGTGCAGATGTTTTTTACCCTCTCTAAAAATATAATCGTTTCGCACAAGGCGGGTAAAATGTATCCATTCCTCAATACGAAGGAAAAAATATCGCTTACCAAAGAGGAAAAACATGACATATATAAAAATGTATTCGCTATGTTCAATCACCGCGTCGGCGGTACTGTGCTGACTTCCACCGATAATCTCATCATATCTAAATTTATCGGATTGGTGTACTGCGGATTTTACAATAATTTCAAGATGATAGTCAATGTGCTGAATTCATTCCTGAATCAGTTCTTTACCGCCATGATGTCGAGCGTAGGCAGTCTGACTGCCAGCGAGTCGAAGGAAACCTCATACCGCACATTCAAATATCTGCATTTTCTGAGCTTTTGGATGTATACTTTCTGCACTATCTGCTTTATTGAGCTGGCAAATCCGTTCATTATGGTCTGGCTTGGCAAGGAAAAATACACCTTCGGATTCCCGACCGTATTGATGATAGGTTTGAATTTCTATGTAGTCGGCATACGCAAAGTGCCGCTTACCTTTAAGGAAGCTATGGGTCTGCTCTGGCAAGACCGTGTGAAGCCTATCATTGAGGCTGTCATAAATATCGTGATTTCCATTGCATTCATCGAGCGCATGGGCATCGCGGGCATATTGCTGGGAACCATCGTGAGCATGGTGGTAACATCGTTGTGGGTAGAACCGCATGTGCTGTTTAAGCACGGCTTCCAGCGGTCGAGCGGAGAATTCTGGCGCAGAAACATCATTTATTTTGCATTCTCAGGCGGACTGCTGGCACTGGTGCATTACATCGACAGCCTGTTCGCACTGACGGGATGGACCGATCTGTTCACAAAGTTCGGCGTGTGTCTCATAGTGCCGAATGTTATAATCGCTATATGCTTCTGCTTCACAGGAGAATTCAAGGATCTGTTTGCGGCAATATCCGGCATGCTGGCGAGTAAATTTCACCGCAAAGACAAAGTGACCGCTTGAAAACATACGGTCTGATATAAGATAAAAAGGACACGAAACATCGCAAAAATGTTTCGTATCCTTTTTAATTATAAAGCAAAAACAGCGACAATATCATTCGTCGTTCACTGTAATATGCCGTTTAGAGCGATTTCAGCACTTTACCGGTTCGGGATATTCTACACCGAATGTCTCGACAGTTACCTTTTTCATGACCTGCGCCTCGAGCGGCTTGTCGGCATAATTTGTGCGAGTCTCGGCGATAGCGTTGACTGTCTCCATGCCCTCTGTCACCTTGCCGAATGCAGCATACTGACCGTCAAGGTAAGGCGCTGCGGCATGCATGATGAAGAACTGCGAGCCTGCTGAATTGGGCATGTTGGTTCTGGCCATTGAGAGAACGCCGGGAGTGTGCTTGAGGGAGTTTGCAAAGCCGTTCTGAATGAACTCGCCCTTGATGCAGTAGCCGGGACCGCCCATGCCTGTGCCCTCGGGACAGCCGCCTTGAATCATAAATCCGCTGATGACGCGGTGGAAGCAGATGCCGTCATAATAGCCCTTTTTGACGAGGCTGATGAAGTTGTTGACCGTGTTGGGAGCGATCTCGGGATAAAGCTCGGCCTTG
>JBGUUF010000257.1:0-4625 GCA_045133435.1 Acutalibacteraceae bacterium | reverse complement strand
CGAGCTGAGGGAACAGCGCGACGGCGCCAGAGCTTCATCAGGGGCAGAAAGGCGGTTTAGAAATCGACAGCGCAATCCCCGCCGACCGCTGGCAGAGGGTGAACAGCCTCCGCTGACCGATACACTGCGTGAGATGGCGACCCGCAAATCACGGCAGGAAAAGGAATTCAGCGAGAGATATGACCGCAGCCGTTCGGGTGCGACGAGAGTCGAGCGCGAAAAGGTAAAGGGCGGCAGCGCCGTGAGAGATGTGGAATATTTTGTGCCGAAAATTTCGGGCGATAATGCCAATGATATAAATTATGGCACCCGCAAGCGCAAAACTCACAATAAAAAACCCATGCGCATGTGGAAAAAGGCCTCGCTTACTGCTACCAGCCTGTTTATGGTGTTTATTATGTTCCTCGGTATGGGCGTAAACCTGCTGCTCAACCGAATGAATTTCGTCAGCGAAGCGCAGAAGAAGGCGCAGGAATATCAGCTTCAGCAGCAGAATGCGGCGGCAGATGCCGAGGCGGCGGCTCAGGCGGCATTGGTGGACGATTCGGGACTTGAATTGCCCGACGCTGTCATGTTTGACGCTGACATAGAGAACATCCTGCTGATAGGCAGTGACAGACGAAACACCAGTGACCTCGGACGAAGCGACGCTATGATGATGGTCACTATCGACCGCAAGCACAAGAAGATCAAGCTCACGTCATTCCTTCGTGACCTTTACGTCAAGATACCCGGCAAATACGGCGCGAAGCTGAATGCCGCATATGCCGTGGGCGGAGCAGAGCTCCTTAAAGCTACCATTGAAGCGAATTTGGGTATTACCGTTGATAAATATGTTATCGTTGACTTTACCGCGTTTAAATCTGTGGTAAATCAGATCGGCAAGCTTAACGGCAAAGGCGGAATTAAAATGACTGTAACCGCCGCCGAAGCCAACTATATGTGCAACAATTCGACCTATGGATGGTTCCCGAGATACCAAAAGGGCGCAGGCACATATTATATGTCAGGTGTCGAAGCGCTGAACTATGCCCGAATCAGAAAGATAGACTCCGACTTCGGACGTACAGACCGCCAGCGCAAGGTGCTCAAGCAGATAGTTGAGGAATTGAAGGGTCTGGGCTATATGGACCTCATAGGTATCGGCTATTCCTGCCTCGAATATGTTACCACCGACTTTACCAAAGCAGAATTGGTTGGTCTTGCAACTGAGGCCGCCGAGATAATGAGCTATGATATGAAGCAGATAACCATTCCGATAAACGGCTCCTACAAAACGCAGAGTCTCAACGCCTCAACAGAGGTTTTGGCCGCTAATTTGAAGGTCAACGCACAAAAGCTCGCCGCATTTATTTACGACGATGATATGACCTATGAGAGCAATAAGAAGAAGATCGTGGGTATATATATCTGGAGCATTGAGGGTATAAAGAACTCCAATGCTACCACTAAGAAAACCACAACGACAACGACCGCATCATCTCAATCCACCACCAAGGCAAAGGCTTCGGGCGGTACCACTGCATTTCGCAGGATAACCACCACGACCGCTGCGGGTCGCTGAATGACGATGAGCAGAAAAGGCGGTGATGCCGATGTCGAACGATAAAGACGCATTGACGAAAAAATTTATGGAGGACACCGAGGTCTTTGCAGACGCGTTCAATTTTCTGCTTTATGACGGTCAAAAGGTCATAAAGCCCGAAAATCTGACAGCGCTTGACACCACCGCGATCGCAGCACCGTACGGCACAGATTCAGCGGATGCTCCGGTGCAGAAATTTCGAGATGTCCTCAAGGGCTGGATAGCCATGAAAGACGATTCTGCTGCATATCTTTTATTAGGAGTGGAAAATCAGTCGGAGATACATTATGCCATGCCGGTGAGAAATATGGTATATGACGCTTTGCAGTATTCCGCTCAGGTGGAGGAAGCGGCAAGATCATACCGAAAATCAAAGGCTGGTGCGGGAGATGTACCAAAGCCTGCTGCGGGCGAGTTCTTGTCGGGATTTCATAGATCCGACAGGCTCATCCCGGTGATAACTCTGGTGGTTTATTTCGGAGCAAACGAGTGGGATGCGCCGATGTCCCTGCATGAAATGATGTCTGTCAGGGATGAAAAGCTTCTGAGATTTGCGGCGGATTACAGGATAAATCTTGTGTCGCCGGCGGCGTTGACCAGCGAGGATGCGGATAAATTCAGTTCCGACCTGCGCGAGGTGATGCTGTTTGTGAAATACTCCAGAGATAAGAAAGCATTAACAAATTTGCTGGCATCTGATGAAAAATTCAGATCAATTGAGCGCATGACTGCCGAGGTCATAAATGCAGTTACAGGCTCAAAGTTGAAAATAAATCGTAATGAGGAGGTAGTTGATATGTGCAAGGCTATTGAAGATATAAGGGCAGAAGAAAGAGCCGAGGGTCTGGAACAAGGTCTTGAAGAAGGCCGTGAGCAAGGTCTTCGCGCGATGATCTCCGTTCTGCGTTCGATGGATCTATCTGATGAACAAATTATTGAAAAAATTATAAGCGCATTCAACCTTACTCATGATAAGGCTATGCAGTACATGTCTGCGGATGAATGAAATTAGTGCGGGATTCCTCAAAATAACTGTTGCAAAATCCGGGCGGATGTCATATAATGAATTATATGACTGGTTGACAGCCATAACAACTCAATAGCTGTTTTAAATGCGCAGAAGGATAAGTAATTCTATCGCAAGGACACCAGAGATTAGATGTCATTGGCTGTGAGCATCTTTTGTACCGCGGCAGAACGAATGCACCTTTCATTTCGCAGGCGCGGGGAAATTTATGCCGCAGGTTCGGCGTGAAGAGTATCTGTGCACGAAGGATCAAAAGCCGCGTTAAGGCTTGTGAGGTCTGCCGATTCGTTTTGATTTTGAACGGCAGGTAAAACAGGAGTGGAACCGTGGAATTTATTTTCGCCTCCGTTGTGTCCCTATTTGGGCGCAGCGGGGGTTTTTTGTTTAAGCATTTGCCGTGCAAAGTCTTACCGGCAGATTCTTGAAAAATTCTGAAAGGAATGTGAAATTTTATGAGTACAATACTTAAAGCTCGCGAGGATATGCTCAAAAGGCTCAATGTTATGGTTCGCAGGATCGAGGGTGTGACATCGTTTGCCCTTATCGGAGATGCACAGTGTCCTCCGTCGGATATTCATGTGGTGTTGGGATGCGGCGATGCTTCTTCTATTGGGAAGATCTACAGCGACATCAATTTTCTTGTAAGCGAGTTTTTGTCACCTGTTTCGTTTGATTATAAGGAAGCTGACGGAAGAATAATTAAAACATATACATTTGAAAGTCAGGTAAATGCCAAGGTGTCTGTGTGTGCTGAGAATAACTTCCCGCAGGCTGATTGGTGGGTGTCATATATGGACCAAAACGGCGCGGCGCATAATGCCTATGCTTATGCCGAAAAGTGCATGAGCGACCCTGTTAAGGAGCAGCCCGAGCCGCCTGTCAATGATTTTACTGACGATTTCGATGATGATTTTGAGGATGAACTCGACGGTAATGACATCACTGAGGAGGAAGTGCAGGTACAGCCTGAACCCGAGCAGCCTGTTGTGGAGCCTGTACCGCTCGTACCTGTGGTTGAAACAGAGTCTGTGGAAGAGGGCATAATGATAGGCGAGGATTTCGATGATTTCACGGTGGATGAAGGAATGATTGAGGAAGAGTCAAAATCCGAGCAGAATAATGACGAACTGTGGGAATATGTATACAGTCGCGTGGCTTTGGCAAAAAGAGCCATCGCGGGCGGTTCGATAATCCACGCCAGCGAGATCGTCAATGAACTTCGCACCGAGCTTATCAAATTAATTTGTCAGAAGAACGGTATTAAAGAAAATTATATTCACAGTATAGATTTGCTGTCAGACGAGTATCAGAAGAAGCTTGTCAAGACATATCCCGCAAGCCTTGAAAGAGGTGCTGTCATATCGGCACTGGCGGCGGAGCTGTCACTTTTTGAACAGCTTATCAAATAATTAAGGAGCTGATTTTGTTTGTCCGGTTACAGAAAGGATCTTATCAATGCGATCATGGAGCGAGACCCTGCCGCACGCAGTGCGCTTGAGGTGCGGCTGCTTTATCCCGGATATAAGGCGCTTATGGCTCACAGACGCGCAAACTGGTGCTTTAACCACAATTTGAAATTCCTTGCCAGATGGATAAGCGAGAGAGCAAAGCGCAAAACAGGCATAGAGATACACCCCGCCGCCAAAATCGGTCGCGGTGTGCTGATAGATCACGGCATGGGCGTGGTGATAGGCGAGACTGCCGAGGTCGGCGACGGATGTACGATTTATCAAGGCGTTACCCTCGGCGGCACGGGCAAGGACACCGGCAAGCGTCACCCGACGATCGGCAACAATGTGTTGATAGGCTCGGGCGCAAAGGTGCTCGGTCCGTTTAAGGTGGGTGACAATGCGAGAATCGCGGCAGGCGCGGTGGTGCTCAATGAAGTTCCCGAAAATGCCACGGCTGTGGGCGTTCCCGCTCGGATAGTCCGAATCGCGGGGCAGAAGCCGACCTGTGAGCTTGACCAAATACACTACACCGACCCCGTTTCACAGGAACTTTGTCGGCTTC
>JBGUUF010000256.1:0-1390 GCA_045133435.1 Acutalibacteraceae bacterium | reverse complement strand
TTTACATAAAGCAGAGCCGTGTTTTTACCCGGCTGGCTGAGCACAAAATAAATCGACTGGTCCAAAGAAGCTGCATTTTGCTTGGTTAGAATGAGAACATACTTCCTGCCGTCAAATTCCATTTCATCGTATCTTTCGCGGCTGACTTGAAAAGTTCCCAGCGATTCAATTGCCTTTTCAATCGGCACGCCTACCTCTGTGCAAACTGCAACCGCGCCTGTTGAATTCATAAAATGGAAAATCGTGTTGTATGTGACCTTTGCATCAATTCCGTTAATTTTGTAATCTCCTGTTTCAAAATTAACATCGGATGCCAGATAATCAGGCTCCTGCGCGGCATATCCGCAGTTATCACAATGAAACTTTCCTATGTGATTAAAGTGATAAAAGTCGTATTTGAGCGTGTGGAAACACTTTGGGCAAACCTTGCAGTCGTGGGTGAGGAACACAGACTTGTCCTCAGAACGCTCAGTTTTCTCCATTCCAAAAAGTATACGCTTGTTTTCGGGCGCAAGACGGTTGATGATTGGGTCATATGCATTGAGAACCAACGTCACATCAGGACCGATAGCCGCCGAGATCTTATCAAAAATTATATCGGGATTGCCGTTTCGCACAACCTGATCGCGGAAAAGATTGTTAATCAGAAAATAATCGGGCTGAAAATGCTTGTAAATGAGCGGAGAATAACGCTCGTCCGTCTCCAGCACAACGAAATCATAATCCACAAACCCGCTGTAATCGCAGTTTACAAGCAAGGTCGTCGCTATGCCGGCCGAAATATTTGCGCCCTCGCTGTTGTTTGCGACACTGTAACCGCTCTCGCGCAGAATATGAGCGATAAGATTTGAGGTGGTAGTCTTGCCGTTAGATCCGGTCACGGCTATAATTTTGCCCTTGAATTTAAACTGCGAGAGAAAATTCGGGCATATTTTCATGGCTATGCTGCCGGGAAGATTAGTGGATCTGTCCACAAATTTGCCGAAAAATCTCACGATTCTTCCCGCAAAAACAGCCAATTGAAATCTAAAATTACTCATTTTATAATCTCCTTATTGAGTTTTTACCGTGATTTTTTCCAATCTCGGTATAATCACAAGGCGGTAAAAAGGAGCGTGGCGCAATATCGCCATGCTCCCTCTTAAAAAACACTATTAAATTCAAGCATACATGGTTCCGCAAAATAACAGAGAAAATCAAAGATTAATCGTCCAAATCGAATTCAAGTTTTTCTCCGCAGTTAGGACACTCCATCTCGCCTACGTTGATGAGATCCTCATCAAGGCAGATAGTGTCGCCGCAGGTCGGGCATGTAACTTCGTAATAAAGCTCATCCTTTGACTTTTTAGAGGACTTCTTTTCCACATCGTGGCTATGACCGCAGCCGCAG
>JBGUUF010000255.1:0-5287 GCA_045133435.1 Acutalibacteraceae bacterium | reverse complement strand
GTCCATTTATGATCTATCAACATCCCGAGCGTCTCGATCAGATGGTTGCGATTGATCGGCACATTCAGACAGAGCATTCCGTTGCCGTGGAATATTGATTGCTGTCTGGCTGTGAGCAAAACGACCATCTCAAAATTATCCGGTTTGATTTTATAAAGCTCGGAGGCGGTCATATCGCTCATAGCGTATGAACACAGAATAACTCCGCCCTCATCATAAAATCTGGACGCTATATGAATAGCGGAAGCTCCTTTGGCAGCAGTACCCAAAACATCTATACCGGCAGAAGTCAAAACTGATTTCAGCTTTTCGCACATCGCATTATCCTTGCAGGCTATAATTACCCCACTCATGTTCTGCCACCACCAAAAAGCGATTAATAGCGATTAAATTCAATTTAATTCAAATCTAGTCTATCACTAAATATTTTAATTGCAGCCGGGTCAAATGTCAACAGATTTTTATTAAAAAAATTAATAATATACCATCCTTGAAAAAACATGCCACACTAAATAAACTAATTGTATAATATGTATAAACCGTATGTTAAATTACAAAAAATCAAATTACAGCAGATTCAGCAGTATCGCCACAAACGCCGCGATACCCGCGACCGCGCCCAGGATCATCGCAAGCCTTCGCTTGAGCCGCGCCATATGTCCGTCGTCCAGCACTCGTGCAATTACCACCGTCAGATTATCACCGCTGCCCTTGCGCAGAGCCTTTTCGACTATCGCGTCGGCTATGTCGCTCACAGGGCGGCTGGAACTCAGACTGGCGTATATCGAATGGTCAGGCAGCACGTCGGATATGCCGTCCGAGCATATCAGCAGCATATCGCCGCTGTGCACCGTGGTGAAGGCTTCATTATGTTTGAGTATGCGCGGACTTTCCATACCCAGATACTGCGAAAGCTGATTGCGGCGGTAAGAACGGCTCGCCTGATATTCCGAGATCGCCCCGACATCCACCAGCTCCTGCGCCACGGTATGAGGCTTGCTCAGCCGCTCTATGCCGTATTGGTGCTTATGATATATTTCACTGTCGCCCACATTGCAGGCGTAGACAAATTTCGATGTGACCACCAGCATAGAAATGGTCGAACCCATTTTTCTGCCGTTGCTCTCACCGCGTTCTAAAACACGGTTATTCGCATCGCGTATCAGCTTTTTCGCCAAACGCGCTGTTTCCTCGGGCGAATATGCATCGTCAAACCGCCCTGCATATTCCGACACGGTAGACACTCCTATCAGCGCGGCAATATCGCCGTCAGCCTGTCCGCCCATGCCGTCGCACACAGCCATCACATGCGCCGCCATGCTGTCCACAGCGTCAAACCGCTCGGCGAGTATGTCGCTGTGGTCTATGTAACAGTTATTCACAAAAAAATTATCCTGATTGCTTGACCGCTTCTGACCTATATCGGTCACGGCCGCAATTTCAAGCGTCACAGGTATACGGTTCATCCGACGTTCCCCTCCGTTCTCAGGTAAAGTCCTAATTGATCCCATCCGTAATAATTACATATAGTTATATAGAATATAACACCGCCAACGCCGATTTGTCAAGTTTTTGGGCTGTAAAATGTCACCTGCTTGTAAAAAATTCGGCTTTTTTCACCCATTCTGTGCGAATTTCCCACATTGTTGCTTGAATGCTTCGCTCCTCAGCACCTCCGTACAGCTCAAAAGCGGTTTCAATTT
The DNA here is from genome assembly GCA_045133435.1 of Acutalibacteraceae bacterium. Classification (GTDB taxonomy): domain Bacteria; phylum Bacillota; class Clostridia; order Oscillospirales; family Acutalibacteraceae; genus RUG762. Next base: position 3,584 of record JBGUUF010000255.1, on the reverse strand, counting down.
CCAACACATGCCGCCAGCTTTGCTCTATCTCAACTTGACCTCCGCAGAAACTCTCGTCATCAGCTTCATCAACATCAATATATCCGTTATTCAGCACGCAATGCCACATATCGAAATCCGACAGCAGAACATTTTTCTCGGGCACATCGACCGTCAGCAGGACTATTGGCGTGCCCCTTGCACGGTAACGCCTGTGTGGACCGCGCATGTCGGGGCGTTTCCTCATGCCATTATATTGATACCACGCCCACACAGGATAATTTACACCTTCGGGCGGCTCTCCCACGCGCTCACGCATTTGAGCGGCAAGCCAGTCATAGGCAAATTTCAACTCATCCCCGCAGAACAAATGCGCTTCATTCGCCCGCAATGTGCCAGTTTGAAGCATTTGCTCGTATGCCGCACGATGCTGTACCGTCCACAACAGCATTATTTGTCTCCTTTCAAATTCATCTACTTTGCAATGGCACAGTTCTCGACACCACCCAATCGCTCGATTTTTGAGATTAACTGCGATTCAAATAATTATAAATTATTAATTATTAATTATTAATTCAACACCGATCTCAGATTTTTCATTTCCTCGGCGGTCTGCTCGGTATCGAGGTATGCATAGGAATACAGCGCGAAGCCGCCTGCATTTATCTCATCACTGCGGGTGAAAAGCACCTGATTCATTATAATGTCGTCGGAGGTCTGCCACTTGCCGTTGTCGTCATCCGAACCCGCCTTGTAGAGAGCCAGACCGACATACAGCTTCACCTTGTCGGAGGTCACAATATTTCGCCACTTGCGGCACATTTCCTCAAACGGCGCGACGGTGTTGTCATTGGTCCAGTAAATCTGCGGACAGAGATAATCCACATACCCCTCCTGACTGCCCCATGTCTTGACATCCGCGCCCGCCGACAGGCAATTTTCGATATTGCCCGCAGGACTGATGCCGAATTCAACCTCGCTGTCTGATGCCTTGACCGCCGAATACACCGACTTGACCAGAGTGCTGATATTCTGCTTTCGCCAGTCGGACAGCGACAGCTTACCGCCGCCCGACATGTATTCTGCATATGCCTCGGAATCGTCAAAGGAATCATCCGACGCGGGGTAAAAATAGTCGTCCCAGTGAATACCGTCAACATTGTAATTTTCCACGATTTCCTTGACACCGTTGACTATCAGCTCACGGACCTCGGGGATGGCGGGGTTGTAATATTTTCCCTTGCCGTAGTCTATGACCCAGTCATCGTTCTCTGCATTATCGTCATTGCGCCACACGTTGTAGGGATTATCCGCCGAGAGTGTTGGCGGATACACACCGCTGTTGAGCATGATCCTCAGCGGATTGAGCCACGCGTGCAGCTCCAATCCCTCGCGGTGAGCAGCTTCGACAGCGTACGCAAGCGGGTCAAAGCCGTCGGAGGGCGCTTCACCCTGAGTGCCCGTGACGAGGTGCGACCACGGGTAATAATTCGATTTATACAGCGCGTCGCCGAACGGACGCACATGGAAATATATCGTATTCATGCCGTTCTGCTTGGCATTGCTCACGATACTGTCGATTTTCGCCTTGTTAACGTTATCCAGCGAGAGATACGCCACCCACACGCCGCGCATTTCGTCAGACGAAGCGGGACTGCCGTATTGGTCAACGCCGTCGCCGTTTTTGGGATATTGCCCGTCGCTTTTCGACTGAGTAAAAATCCCAGCGTCGTCCATGCGGCTGAGTATGTAAGGCATGCACGCGCCCACTGTGATTATCAGCGTCAGCGCCGCAATGCTCACATAAAATATTACCGAATTCTTTTTTGCCTTTTCACCGTTCTTTTTCAATTGATATTCCTCCGATTTTATCAATCAATTTAAAATTTAATTCTTGACTTAATGAATTTATTATACTACTATTAATGTGTATTTGGATGTATTAAGTGTAAATTCGGAATCCAATGCAGAAGGGGATTTTTGCCATGAACACATTTGACCGTTTTTTGCTCACATGCCTTGCGATATACACCGTTTATTTTATACTCATAAGCGTGTTCGCCGTTCATCAGATCAAGCGCGACAAGAAGCTGGCGAGGGTTTCCAAAACCTCGTCGTCATATTGGCGCATACCCGAATCACAACTCATGCTTATTGCCGCAATGGGCGGTTCGTTCGCGATGTATTGGGCGATGAAAAAATATCATCACAAGACCAAGCACAAAAAATTCACCGTCGTCATCCCGATAATAATGGCTCTGCAGATCGCGCTGTTGGGATTTATCCTCTGGCTGAGATTCTTCCGCGGATACACGCTTTGATAATCTATATGTTGGCTTGTACATTTTTATGCAAACAAAAAATGCATGGATTCCAAATAAATCGGATTCCATGCATTTTCTTTTTAGATTTTAAATTGGCATCCTGTTATCAGAAGCCGTTCTTGCCCTCGGCTTTGATTATCGACGGATAATCAACATAGCACACATTCAGGTCAACATCGCCTGAAATGCCGTTGACATAACCCTTGTGGTTATACTGCCACATGGTATAGCTGTTCTTATAGGTCGCATTCGCCGAAGCTGCGTTGGTATGTGCCACCCAGACATCGTATTTATCCAGCACGCTCTTATCCACCTTATCGCGGAGGAATATCGCATAGCTATAGATGGCGGGATGGTATCCGTTTTCCTCCATAATGGAGCAATAGGTGTCTATCATTTCGGAAAGCAATTCCTTGCTCAGATTAGCCTGCTTCGGCTCCTCTATGTCGAGCACTATGGGATATTCAAACTGCTTGCCCTCGAGCCATTCGAGCATGACGGCCGCTTCCTTTTTAATGCCGTCCACGTCGGTCGCATAGCTGTAATGATACGCGCCCACATCCATGCCGGCCTGCTTTGCCCATGCATAATTTTTCTCGAAATATTTATCCTTCTGACTTGATTCTCTGCCGTAACCTGCACGGATGATAGCAAATTCATAGCCGTCTGCCTTTACCTGTTCCCACTTTTCTGCGGTAATATCACCCTGGCAATACGACACATCAAGTCCGTAATACATTATTGAATCGCTTACGGTGACTTCGATAGTTTGGACAGCCTTGCCGTCGGAGGTCTTGACCGTTATAGTCGCCTTACCTTTGGAAACCGCCGTGATAACGCCTGAGCTATCCACCTTGGCAACGGCTATATTGGACGAAATATAGGTCGCATGCACACCGCTTGCTGTAGTTTTTACCGTCGGGCGGATGCGGAATATCTTGCCGGGTTTCATGGGTATTTTGGAGGCATTGAGCTCGAGTGTAGTCTGATTTACAGTGACCTTTATCACAGCCTGTGCCCCCTGTCCGTCAGCCGCCTGCACCGTGATTTCCGCAACACCGTCTCCAACTGCCTTGACAACACCCTTTGACGTAACGGTCGCCACACTGCTGTCGGAGGTGAAGTATTTCACCGAGCGGTTGTATGCGTTTTTCGGGGAAACAGTGGGCTTTATCGTGAACTGACCGCCGACATAAAGTGTCTTGGAATATTCGCTGACCGTAACCGAGCTTACCGCCGTCCTCACGGTTATTTTTATTCTGACCTGCTGTTTGAAGCTGT
>JBGUUF010000254.1:0-2099 GCA_045133435.1 Acutalibacteraceae bacterium | reverse complement strand
ATTGCGCCGGTTATTGTGAGCATAAGCTCCACGGTGCTCCCTCCGCTTTCCAATATAGCCGAAGCGACCTCGGCCGTGCTGCCCGTAAAAATTCCCCACACCGCCGCAACTACGATGAGCGCGGCAAAGACGTAATTCATCATAAAATTTTCACCCGTTAATTTAATTTACTTTACTTATGTTTATGAAAGTGGTATCATGTATATTACAAATGAATTGAGAGGAAGATTTGTTTGCCCATTTTCACTAAGAAAGTCAAAAAAGATGATACCCCCGATGAGCAGGTCAATGCTCTCGGTCAGGATATTAATGACATACAAATAAATGATTTTTCGGAGGATATTGACCTGAGCGGTCTGGGCGACCTGCTGGGCGGTGGGATACCCAATATGCCGCAGTCGTCGGAAATTCCGCCGATCCAGCCATCCGCCCCAAAACCCGAAAAGCAGAAGCTGTCCGACGCATTCGCCACACTTTTCAAGGCTGTTTCGGATAAGTTCAAGGGCAGCAAAAAGCGTGACGAGATTCCCGACCTGCCGGGGACAGGCGCGGCGCAGGACCCGAATTACATATCTGAAACCGTCAGTTTCGCCGACTCAGAGCAGGAGCTTGAAAACTGGCGCGCTGACAATGCCGCATCGCCCGAATTGCCGCAGAATTTGCCGAATAATAACGCGATGAATTACGGCGGATTTAACGGTTACGAAACTAATGATTATGCATCTCAACCGCCCGAACTGCCTGTTACATACGATGTATATTCACAACCACAGCAGGATCTTTATCAGGATTTTTCGCAGTCCATGCCGCAGAATACTATGTCGAGTATGCCGAGCGAGCCTGACGACTCCCCGATTTCTGCGGACACACCGAGCGCCGCAAATCCCGAGATATTCGCGCCGCAGTGGCCTGATTTTGACGATTATTCACTTCCGATGGACTTTGCGCCGCAAAACAATGATAATTTCGACGCGAGTGCAGATGCTGGTCATCAGCCGCAGTCGCCTGCCGAGGAATCGGAAGAAGAGCCTGTGCGCCGCCCCCACGACATTATGGGCGCAGTCAGGGCGAGAATCGAACAGTTCCGCAAACGACTGCCCAGCTTCAAGCCGAAGGTCTATGAGATGCCAAAGGCGCAATATAATGAAAAGGATGACAAACTGGCGAAAAGCCCGAGTTTGATGGCGGATGTCGAAAAATATATAAATCATCGGAGCGACATGCATGAGGTGTCGCAGGAATACGAGCGCATGCGGCAGTACATTCAGTCGGTGAACACGGATTCCCGACTGCGCCCGAGCGACATCACGCCGCCCGAAAATATTCACGAGGTCTACAGCGCGCAGAACGAGCTTTTCGATATGATAAACACCATCGGCATGCAGAACGAGCAGCAGCGAAGCCGCATAGGTGTGTATGCACCTCCCGAGGCAGAGGACCCGTACAATTACCGCGGTATCAACGATGAGAGGTTGAATTACACCGATATAGAATCCGCGTCCTTTTCCATGTCCAGCGGAATAAATTTTGAATCAGAGGAAAAAATCTCGCCCGACCGCAGTTTTTATATGCAACAGTATGACCGCCTGCCGCAGGAGGAAGCGCAGATGGATGACGATTTTGGATTTGATGACGGCATGCAGTACGCCGATATGAGCAGTGATTTCGGCATGGACGACGACTTTGAAAACGACTTCGGCGGCGATTTTGATAACGGCTCGGACAATGCTTTCGGCAATGATTTTGACGATGATTTCGATGACGATTTCGACGATAACCGCTTTTAGCAAATAAAATTATGGATTATCAGTAAATTTTTTGGTGCGGCAGACAAATTAAACTTGAATGCAGTGGCGTTATGTGTTATCATATTAAATGCGATTATTATTTTATAATGCAACTGTTTGATAACGGTGTGAGTATGTAGATAATGAAATGATGGCATTATTCACCGTTTGTTATTATATATTCACTAATTTACAGTCTGCTGTGTTATCAAACAACTTTATGTGTTAAGGATGGTTGAGGGTGAAGAAAAACAGACAAATCGGTCTTGACGGCAGAGTATTTATAAGCGACTGTCTCAGCAACGGCATATT
>JBGUUF010000253.1:0-4165 GCA_045133435.1 Acutalibacteraceae bacterium | reverse complement strand
CAGCAAGGCGGGCATTATCGGAATGACAAAGTCGCTCGCAAAGGAGTTGGCGGGCAGAAACGTCACGGTAAATGCGATCGCCCCCGGTTTCATCGACACAGATATGACAGCAGTGCTTTCAGATAAAGTCAAAGAGGCGATTCTCGGCGATATTCCGATGAAGAAGCTCGGCAAGCCCGAGGACATCGCAAAAACAGCTGCGTTCTTTGCACAGGACGAAGCGGGTTACATTACCGGTCAGGTCATATGCGTTGACGGCGGTATGGCAATGTAACTGAATCACGAGAGGAGAGAATTTTGTATGAGCAGACGTGTAGTTATCACAGGTATGGGCATAGTTTGCCCGATAGGCAACAATCTCGAGGAAACATGGGCTTCCGTAAAGGCTAATAAGTGCGGCATCGACGAGATCACTGCATTTGATACAACAAATTTTAAGGTCAAGCTGGCAGGCGAGCTGAAAAATTTCAATGTTACAGATTATGTAGACAAGAAGGAAGTCCGCAAGATGGACAGATTCGTTCAGCTCGGCATGGCTGCATCCAAGCAGGCATTCGAGGACAGCGGTCTTGATATGGCAAACGAGGATGCAGAGCGCTGCGGCGTTATCATCTCCAGCGGTATCGGCGGTTTGGGCACTATCGAAACAGAGCACAGCAAGGGTCTGGAAAAGACATTTGATCGCATGTCGCCCTACTTCATTCCTATGGCAATTTCAAACATGGCGGCAGGTCAAGTCGCTATCAAGTACGGCTTCAAGGGTATGTGTTCCTGTGTTGTTACAGCCTGCGCAGGCGGCAGCAATGCAATCGGCGACGCATTCCACTACGTCCGCGATGGCTATGCAGATGTAATGATGTGCGGCGGTGCAGAATCCTGCATTACCGAAATGGGCATCGGCGGCTTTACCTCGCTGAAGGCTCTTTCCACCGCGACTGACAAGAACAGAGCTTCCATCCCGTTTGACAAGGAGCGCTCCGGCTTCGTGATGGGCGAGGGCGCAGGCACTCTCGTTATCGAGGAATACGAGCATGCCAAGGCTCGCGGCGCTAAGATCTACGCTGAGATCATCGGCTACGGTGCGACCTGCGACGCACATCACATCACAGCTCCCGCACCCGGCGGAGAGGGCGGCGCACGCGCAATGCTCATGGCTGTGAAGGACGGCGGCATTACACCTGAACTGGTGGATTACATCAATGCACACGGTACCTCCACACATATGAACGACGCTTGCGAAACCGCGGCTGTCAAAGCGGCATTCGGCGAGCATGCAAACGAGCTTATGATGAGCTCCACCAAGTCTATGACAGGACACCTTCTCGGCGCAAGCGGTGCTGTTGAGGCGATTTTCACGGCAATGGCTCTGAATGACGGTTTCGTTCCCGCAACTGTAAATTATCAGGTCCCCGACGAGGAATGCGACCTTGACATCGTTCCCAACGAGGGTCGCGAAGCCGACATAAAGTATGCGATTTCCAACTCGCTCGGCTTTGGCGGACATAACGCAAGTATTCTGTTCAAGAAATGGGAGGATTAATCAAATATGCAGTTAAATTCAAATGAAATTCAGGAAATACTCCCGCACCGCTATCCTTTCCAGCTTGTTGACAGGATCACCGAGGGTGAGCCGGGCAAGTATGCAAAGGGAATCAAGTGCGTGTCGGTCAACGAGATGCAGTTCTGCGGACATTTCCCGCAGAAGCATGTAATGCCGGGTGTACTGATTATTGAGGCACTCGCACAGGTCGGCGCAGTTGCAATACTTTCAATGCCCGAAAACAAGGGCAAGATAGTGTTCTTCGGCGGTATCAAGAATGCGCGCTTCCGTCAGCAGGTAGTTCCGGGCGATGTGCTCGAGCTTGAGTGCGAGCTTATCAAGCAGATTGGTCCCGTAGGCGTGGGCAAGGCTGTTGCCAAGGTCAACGGCAAGGTAGCTGTTAACGCGGAACTGACATTTGCCGTCGGCGAGTAATAAAAAAGCTGCGATAACCCACCCACAATGGGAATCCGGACAAAAAACTCAATGTAAAGCAAAAACTCTGATGTGTTCACCCAAAAAGCAAACACATCAGAGTTTTTTATTTTATCTGCGCCACATGAATACGAACCATATCCAGAATATCAGCAGGGCGGCTTGTACTAAAATCGCGATCGGTGCGTGGAGATAAAATTTAAGTATCGCCGCGAATGCCGTCGGCTGCCACAGAATTATAACGCCGCATATCACCGATGTTATCGCCGCAATAAGCACCGCGCCCGCCGCCGCGTCCTTTGCAATTCCTGCGGTTTTGCTGACGATGCCTGTTGAATCTATCGCATTTTCGACGGCGGTGTTGGCTGCCTCGAACGCAAACACCATGCCGCAGAGTATGATCAGAATGCACAATTCTGCCTTGGAAACCTCAAAAAATGGAAGATAGGCAAAAAGATGGAACGCCGCCGCCATGTGAAAGCGGAAATTGCGTTCCTCCTTGATGCAGGTGATAATACCGCTGAATGCGTAATAAAATCCCCGTAAAAATTTTTTCATATCATAAATTAAAGATTGTCGCTGTCCTCGGGAACATAGCTGCCGTCGCGCGGAAGTCCGAGAGAGATCATGACAGTCTCTTCCTTTTCTCTCATGCGTACAGCCTCAATGCCGCCCTGCTCGTGGTCGTAGCCCAGCAGATGAAGCATTGAATGTGCTATGAGATAGCCTATCTCGCGCTGGAGAGAGTGACCGTATCTCTTAGCCTGCTCCACGGCGATGGGAACACAGAGAACGATGTCGCCGAGCTGCTTTGCATTGGTTGCGGGGTTGACGTCGTAATTGCCGTCGATGCCGAGCGGGAATGAAAGCACGTCGGTGGGATAGTCGTGATTGCGGTATTCGGCGTTGAGCTTTTGGATCTCCTCGGTGTCAACGAATGAAATGCACACCTCGCACGAGCCTGAGATCTTTTCCATCTGAAGCACTGCGTTGCAGCATCTTCTGATAAGAAGGCGAATGCCTGTGGGAATTTTTACAGCTTTCTGACGGTCCATAATTATAACTTTGGTTTTATCCATGTTTATTTTTAGCCTCCTCGCTTTTTTCATAAGCCTTGATAATATCCTGAACTAATTTGTGACGGACAACATCGCGCCCGTCAAATCGCACAATAGCAATATCGTCGATATTTTTTAAAATTCTGATGACCTCCGACAGACCGGATTTTTTGCCGTCGGGCAGGTCGATCTGTGTAACGTCGCCGTTGATGACCATTTTTGAATGAAAACCCAGTCGGGTGAGGAACATCTTCATCTGCTCGCGTGAGGTGTTCTGCGCCTCGTCGAGAATGATGAAGCTGTCGTCCAGCGTGCGTCCTCGCATATAAGCCAGCGGAGCGACCTCGATAGTGCCGCGCTCCAAGTAACGCTGATAGCTCTCGGCACCCAGCATATCAAAAAGTGCATCGTAGAGCGGACGCAGGTAAGGGTCGATTTTTGATTGCAAATCGCCGGGAAGGAAGCCCAGCTTTTCGCCTGCCTCCACAGCGGGGCGCGTCAGTATGATGCGGTCAACCTCGCCTCGCCTGAATGCCGCAACAGCCATAGCGACGGCGAGATAGGTCTTGCCCGTGCCGGCAGGTCCCACACCGAAGGTAATGGAATTTTGGGCGATGGCTTTTACATAATTGCTCTGACCGATGGTTTTAGGCTTTATCGGCTTGCCTTTGGACGAAATGCAGACACATTCGTCAAGCATATTGCCCAGTCGGTCATCAATATTATCATTAACGAGTGAAATGCAGTACCTTACCGATTGCTCGTTTAAAGTTTCACCACGTTCGATCATCATAAGCATCGAATTGACGGCTCTGACTGCGCGCTTCACATTTTCGGTTTCACCCGAGATTTTTATTTCAGAACCGCGTGTAATAATGCTGATGCCGAACGTCCGCTCCAGCAGCCGAATGTTTTCATCAAAGCTGCCGAACAAACTGACGGCATGTTCCAGACGGTCAATATGCACGGTTTCCTCGTACAAAGAAAGACTCCTCTCACAAATTTAATGCTGCATATTTATATGAAAAGCAGCTCAGTTGATTTATATGCTCAAAGCAAGTTAAAAGATAACATAAATTCATATAACGTAAACGCGGGTTAAGATAAATGTTAACTTTAAACAAGAGCACAA
>JBGUUF010000252.1:0-7187 GCA_045133435.1 Acutalibacteraceae bacterium | reverse complement strand
AAAAGCACTCTTTGAGGAGCAGCTCGAGGGCAAAGAATTGGAAATCTCTACAGACGCCGTGTCTGAGGACGCAGGCTCACAAATACAAATGTAGCAGCCCTGTTCGCCCGTGTTTCGCCCTGTGACGGCTTTTCTGCGAGTGGTCGGGAAAGTAGCCGCACAGGACGTCTACGCCGGATTTGGGCGCGTGTCGCAGGAACACACAAACAAGTCGGAAAACCACGTGCCGTAAGCGAGCCGCTTTTGGCGGAGTTTAACCTGGGCATTATGCACAAAGAGCCTTCGCCCGACCGATTCGGGCGTCAAGCAGGAGAAAGGTGCGACGCTGTTTGACTGCGCCGCACCGGGTCACAGCGGACGGCAACGCCGACCGCAAGCCATTTTTCGGGTATCTTTGTGCAATATTCTTACGTTCAACGTTTTTTGAAAGACTTGAAAAAAGGTTGAACCTTATAGCTTTTTACGGAGCATTTCGGCTTGAATTCGCAGTTATTTGCGACGCTGTAGGAAAGGAGAAACAATGGCGACAGAAAAAAACAAGTATACAATTTGGATGTATCCCGAAACATGGGAGAAGGTGAAGGAGCTGTATAAGGAGGCAGGCTGCCCAAGAAAATCTGACTTTATTGAGCAGGCAGTACGGTTCTACGTGGGTTATATGACCGCGGAGAACAAGGCTAATTTCCTGCCGAATATGTTCCTTTCCAATATGAGAAGCATCGTTCGTGAGAGCGACAATCGAAACAACAGAATGCTATTTAAGCTGGCGGTTGAGATCGCTATGGTTGAAAATATTCTTGCCAACCTCAGTAAATATGATCCGCTTTCAGTGGAACGACTTCGCGGTCAGTGCATAGAGGAAGTCAAAGGAATCAACGGTATGATGCAATTTGAGGATGCGGTTGACTGGCAGGAGTCGTGGCGTAAATAATGGCAAAGCTCGTCACTAAATTCAAATATCTTAAACCCGGCAAAAAGAAAAAGGGTGGCTACGCTCGCTACATTGCTACTCGTGAAGGTGTAGAAAAGATAGATGATTCCCAAAAAAATGAACCGGCAACTGATAAACAACAGCACTTCATTAAGAAAATTACAGAAGATTATCCCGAGGTCAAGGAGCTGTTAGAGTACGAAGATTACACATTAAAGCCAACGATTGAAAACGCTTCCGAACTAATTTCGAGAGCAATGGAACAGGTTGCCGACGATATTCTTGACTCAAAAACCTATGCGGACTACATCGCAACCCGACCAAGAGCACAGAGGTTTGGTGCTCACGGACTCTTCAGTGATGGCGGCAAGCCTGTGAATCTTCGAAAAGTTTCTCACGAATTAAACCTCCATGAAGGAAATGTTTGGACAGCAATTATCTCGCTTCGGCGCGAGGACGCAGAACGATTAGGATATGATTCGGGCGAGCGCTGGCGCGATATGCTTCGTGCTCATACCCAAGAATTCTCCGAACAGTTCCACATTCCGATGGAGAATCTCCGTTGGTTTGCCGCGTTTCATAACGAAAGCTACCATCCTCACGTCCATATGATAATCTATTCTACAGATACATCAGCAGGCTATCTATCAAAAAACAACGTCAATAATCTTCGCTCCTCTCTCGGGAAAGAAATATTCGCACAGGATTTGGTATGCAAATATAAAGAGCAAACCGCTCACCGCGACTCACTCAGAACAGAAAGCAGAGAGCTTGTTGCCAATATTATTGCTCAAATCAACCAAGGAAATTATGACAATCCAGTGCTCGAAACCAAGCTGTTGGAGCTGTCAAAAAAACTTTCCGAGACCGGCGGCAAGAAGGTTTACGGCTACCTTAACGCCGATACCAAGGCGCTTGTCGACGAGATTGTGGACGAGCTTGCCGGTGATGAACGGCTCAGTCAGCTCTATGAATTGTGGTATCAGGACAAGGATTTTATCCGCAGCACCTACACGGATGAGCCTGCCGAGCGAGTCCCACTCTCGCAGAACAACGAGTTTAAGCCCATTCGCAACGCCGTTATCCGTGAGGCACTCAACATTTTCGAGGATAGATTCACGGTTGAGGACGAGAATGAAGTTGCCGCGAGCGAAACGGAATCAATCCATATACCGCTCGATGACAGTGATGAAGAAGAACCTTCACAGCCTCGCTTCTCTGAATTTGAACGCCTGAAAAGGAAAGCCGAAGCCGGAAATATGTATTCTCAATACGCCCTTGCCAAGCTGCTTCTCAACAATGACAGTGAAAATTATGACCCGGAATCTGCTGTTGACTGGCTAAAAAAATCATCCGAGCGCGGAAATTCCGTTGCCAAATACCGTCTTGGCAAGCTGTTTTTGCTTGGAGAAGATGTTCCGCAAGATACCGGTGAAGCTCTCCGTTGGCTCAATTCCGCCTCTGATGACGGCTATGAGTACGCTCAATATCTTCTCGGAAAGTTGTACGCGGAAGGAACAGTTGTGGAGAAGGATGTGTTTATGGCTCTGCTTTATCTGGAAAGAGCCGCCTTGGAAAACAACCCTTATGCAGCGTATCTCGCAGGTAAACTGCGGCTGACAGATGCGGAAAACCGCGATACTCACAGAGCTGTTGAGCACTTCACAACTGCTGCTGAAAATGGAAACAGCTACGCTGAGTACATGCTCGGCAAAATGTATCTCTACGGAAACGGCGTGGAAAAGGACACAGACCTGGCTCTTTCGTATCTGAATCTATCTGCCGAACACGGCAATCCCTATGCCCCGCAGCTTCTGTACAATCTCAGCCACAGTAAAAATCCGACGGTTGCGATGGCGGCGTTTCGGTTACTGCAGCACCTTGCCCGTATTATTCAGAACCGTATTGAAGATGAACGCAAGAGCAGAGAAAACATGACAGATAAAAAATTACGACGAATAATTGACGCCAAGCGTGAGGCGCATGGTCTCAAGCATGGTTAAGGAGAGTGACAATTTATAGCAAAATACAAATATTTTACTGACGATCAGAAGGACACCGCTCGTCAGATTGACCTTGTCGAACTGCTCCGAAGTCAGGGCGAAACGCTGAAGCGCTCCGGCTCTGAATATGAATGGAACGACGGCGGTCAAAAGATAACCATACGCGGAAACCTGTGGTTCAACCAATACGAACAGCAGGGTGGCGACGCCATTGACTTCGTCCGACGGTATTATAACAAGGACTATGCCGAAGCGGTTGACTATCTTCTTGGAGGATGTCAAGGTAAATTAATCAAGTCACCGCCTGCGGAAAAGAAACCAAAGCAGCCGTTTGTGCTCCCAAAGCCCAACGGAAATATGCGGAGAGTCTTCGCGTATCTGCTATTTCAGCGAGGAATTGACCGTGATGTGCTCTACTCCTTTGCCCACAACAAGATGATTTACGAGTCGAAAAAACATCACAACGCCGTGTTTGTCGGCTATGATACCAACGGAATCCCCCGTCACGCTCACAAGCGCGGCACCGGCAGCGAGAGTACATACAAAGGGAACGCGCCGAGTGGTGTCCCCGAATACAGCTTTCACTGGCACGGCAGAAGTCCCTATGTCTGTTTATTTGAAGCACCGATTGATATGCTTTCGTTTATTTCCATGCACAAGAAGCACTGGAAAGAACACAGCTATGCCGCAGCCTGTTCGGTTTCCGACAGAGTATTATTTCAGATGTTGGAGGATAACCCCAACCTCAAAGAAGTGTTTCTCTGCCTTGATAACGACGAAGCCGGAGAGAAAGCTGCAAAAAGAATCTCCGACAAATTATTCCTCAAAGGAATAAAAAGTACGATTCTCGTCCCAAACGGAAAGGATTGGAACGAGGATTTATTAGCCATGAAATCGGAAGAAAATGAAAGTGAGGTGACAGAGTCATGCCAAATCTCGCTCTCTTAATCTTGGTCGGAGCTGCCATGTTCGCATTTCTCGGCGGCGTAACGCTGCTCACTCACATCTATAACCTCAACAATATCAAGAGCAAAACTGTTGGTGACGGTCAGCACGGAACAGCTCGCTGGGCGACACGGAAGGAAATCAGGCAGACTTACAAACACATCCCATTCACGCCAAAACGGTGGCGCGAACAGGCAAAGAACGGATTGCAGCCGACTGTTGCAGGCGCTGTTAGGCACAGAAAAAAGAAAGACAAAGCGGGTGAAGAACAAGCTTTGCCACAGGGGATTGTCGTTGGCTGTGAAGGAAACACCACAGCATTAGTAGATACAGGAGATGTCCATGTGCTGATGATTGGTGCCGCCGGTGTCGGAAAAACGGCATTCTGGCTCTATCCTTGTATCGAATATGCCTGCGCTTCAGGGATGTCATTCTTGTCAGTCGACACAAAAGGTGATGTTATGAGGAACTACGGAAACATCGCTAAAGAGTACGGTTATCATGTGTCCGTTGTTGATTTGCGTAATCCGACACGCTCCAACGGCAACAATCTGCTTCACCTTGTCAACAAATATATGGATTTATACTTGGAGAATCCAGACCAATTAGTGTACAAAGCCAAATGTGAAAAATACGCCAAAATTATTTCCAAAACGATTATTCTCGCTGGGATGGACGCTTCATCCTTCGGTCAGAACGCTTACTTTTACGACGCAGCAGAGGGATTGCTGACGGCGACGATTCTTCTTGTTGCGGAGTTTTGTGAGCCGTCAAAGCGGCATATCGTCTCCGTTTTTAAAATTATTCAGGAGTTATTAGCACCGTCACCGGGAAGAAAAGGCAAGAATCAGTTTCAGCAGCTCATGGAGCTGTTGCCAAATGACCACAAGGCAAAGTGGTTCGCCGGTGCCGCTCTGAACACGGCAGAACAAAGCATGGCATCGGTCATGTCCACGGCACTTTCAAGGTTGAACGGCTTTCTTGATTCAGAGTTAGAGCAGATTCTTTGCTTCGACACGGAGCTTGACGCAGAGCGGTTCTGCAATGAAAAGTCTGCTTTCTTTGTCGTTATGCCGGAGGAAAACCCAAATACCTTCTTCATGGTTTCACTGATTATCCAACAGCTATACCGAGAAATCCTTGCTGTTGCCGATGAACATGGCGGTAAGTTGAAAAACCGCTGTGTTTTCTTCGCCGATGAGTTCGGCACGATTCCAAAGATAGAATCCGCCGAAATGATGTTCTCCGCAGCTCGTTCCCGGAGGTTGCAGATAGTTCCTATCATTCAATCTTTCTCGCAGCTCGATAAGAATTACGGCAAAGAGGGTGCGGAAATCATTGTTGACAACACGCAGATTACACTGTTTGGCGGTTTCGCTCCTAACAGTTCATCAGCCGAAACGCTCTCCAAAGCGCTCGGCTCGAGGACAGTTATGTCCGGTTCCATCAGTCGGGGAAAAGATAATCCGTCACAGTCTTTGCAGATGGTTGAGCGACCTTTAATGACGCCTGATGAATTGAAGTCAATGGAAAAAGGCGATTTTATCGTCATGAAAACAGGTGTTCATCCAATGAAGGTTCATCTAAAATTGTTCTTCAAGTGGGGAATTGAATTCGATGAAGACAACCCGTACACCGTCCCCGAGAATGGTAACCGCAAGGTTGAGTACGCAGAGAAACAGGAAATTCAGAACGGTATTATGCAGAAGTACCATCCGGAATCTGTATTTGATGCGCCACCTATATCTGAAAAGGCAAATCGCGATTCTAAACCTCATGGCACTGAACAGGAAAATATTTTTGATGATGCTCCACCTCTTAAAGACAAAGAACGAAAAAGAAGGCGTGGAGGTGCAACGCATACTCAGGAACAAACAATGAATCCGCCAAAAGCAGAGGTGAATCCAAGTGAGTCGTCTTAAATTTCTGTACTGTTCCGACCTGCCGCACAGGGCAGTTTCCGTCTATATCTACCTTGATGACAGAGCCAACAAGGACGGCGAATGCTGGCCGTCCATCACAACTATTGCCAAGGAGCTGAAGCTCTCACAGTCAACTGTCCGCAGAGCTTTGCGTGATTTACGCAAGGCAAAGCTAATCGAAACAGAGCAGCGTTACCGTAAAAAGGGCGGCAAAAGCAGTCTGCTCTACAAGCTCAAAGGGAAATAGAAAAGAAGCGGATGACCATGCCATCCGCTTCTGATTACTTTTTTCTTGTGATCGGCGGCTTTACCTGAACAGGCGTCGCGTCAACAAATAAGTCCTTATATCCGTTTTTGATTCGCTTGCACTTCATGCAGTACACCTCTCTGCCGAGGTTGATACAGTCAGCGCAGGTCTTTTTGTTTTCCATTTCCAAAACCTCCGTACAATCAAACAAGGGCTATTGTACCACGGAAGAAATCTTTTTGATATTCTTTTTGAAAAATTACAAAAATTTAATTGTCTGAATAACGACTTTTCCGCCAAGGAGTTACTGCATCTAAATCGTGGCAGGTGCCACCTGTCATCACGGAGGGAGAAAGGGAATATACCCATCTTAAAAGATATTACAGCAGAAGAAAGACAAGAAATTATTCTATCTAAAATTAATGTAGAGTATATGAATCAAATATATGGGAGTATTTTTGCTGATACTTTATAATACAAAATCATTGTCATAGTCACTTGGCAGACGTTTTTGCTTGTTCTTATTTGTTTTAATTTGGTTTTTTTGTTGCTTTCGGAAGTTGAAAACAGCAAATAGTCATCCTCCGGCGGCTGATTCATCAAATCATCAGTATCTTCAAGCTTCTGAAGCGGCAGCATAAAGTTGACCGCGATACTGACAAAGCCTATGCAGTACAAAAATCTGCTGATAACACGCTTCACATACGCCTTTACGGCAGATTGTCGGAGTGAGTCTTTGCGTGATAAAAATTCAATCGCCCTGTCGGCAGGGCGGTGTTTTCTTTTGTCCGCTTTTAAAGGTTATGGGCAGTCGTGCAACGTTTTTTTCCTTTCTTCATGAAAAGCAGCCTTCTGCTTTCTAACAGAGAATAGTATGAACGAACGCCTCGTGTGGTCAAAACGCACGAATCCGGCGATGGCTTTTTATATAAGCATACAAAAAATGGCAAATATTATTTTGTTTTTTGCAAAATGCTAAATTATTTCCTAAAATATGCTATAATAACGATAACGAATTAATAAGTATTAGGAGGTATACATTATGCGAATGTTGAAAAAACCGATGAGCATACTGCTGTCATTGCTGATGATCGTCAGTCTGTTCACAATCGTTCCGTTTCCTGTCGGCGCAGAGAGCG
>JBGUUF010000251.1:0-2856 GCA_045133435.1 Acutalibacteraceae bacterium | reverse complement strand
CACTTTTAATCGTCATACCGTCATTGTTATTTGGTTGACAATATTTCAGCACAACCTCCCTTCGCTCGCCTGAACGCAATTTTTCAAACTCAATCCCGATCTCCGACAATTCATTTTTGTATCTGTTCAGCTTGCGCATGAGAACATTTCCTTTGACCGCACCACCGAGACATTCCGCGAGCTGTGAAGCCGTACCTTTGAACTCTTTTTCCTTGCGCATGTATTCCGTCAGCAAAGAAATTACCGCATCGTTTTTCATCACATCCATCTCAGACGAATCGCTCGAAATGAAAATCCATTCCCGCGTCTCACTGTCAAACCGCACTGTCAAAACCTGCTCTTCAACATCTCTCCCTCGAATATACAACTTGGCGGTATCATTGCCGATGTTTTCTTTTTTCAAAACGTAGCTTCCGTCGGCCGCACCGAGAAGTCCTGTGGAACCTGTTACCATCAAATGCGGGTCGCTGTCGAACTGCTTTCTCAAATGCTGAACAGCTATAATCGCTATTCCGTGCTTGTCCGCAATTTCTTTCAGCGCGCTTATATCTTTGTAATCCGCGGCATAAGAATTCGCGTCGTTGGTTATTACTCGCACTTTTTGAAGAGTATCAATCACAATGAGATTGGTGTCGGGATACTCCTGCAAAAAATCTTCGATTTGCTCGCACAAGTCATCCGTCAAAGAATGTACGGACGTTGCGAAGTAGAGATTTGGCGGAGCATCCTCGGTAAGCTCTGACATGCGCTGCTGAATTCTGTTGGTATTGTCCTCAAGGCACAGGTACAACACCGTGCCTTTTTGAGTCCGATAATTCCAGAAGCGTTCTCCCTTTGCAACTTTCAGACAGAGAAGAAGCAGTAGCCACGACTTTCCGATTTTCGGCGCACCTGCAAGGATATGAATTCCCTGCGGAATGAGCCACTCAACAATAAATCGCGTTGGTGCCAGTTCCATTTCCATCAGACTTTGACTGTTGATGATTTGAATTTTTTCCGTAGGCATTTTGATTCCTCCTTAGTTTTTTACTTTTTGCCCTTCACTTTCTAAAAGATTTATACGAGGTGTTGCACAAGGTAAATCAGATAATTTTACAAAATATTCACACAATCAAGGCGAAAACCGAGAAAAAACAGGCTCTCAGAGCAATTCTGAGAGCCTGAAAAGGTGATTTTTACTTATTTTTGTGGTACAATAATCATGTAATCATATCACGATATGATAATGAGGTGCATTATGAATTTGAGTTATTATCATCAGCTTTGTCAAATAAAGTATCCCTGGCAATGCTTTTGCAGCCATGACAGAATTTGGTCGGATCACAATTCCGCTTGTGTTTTGCAAGGGCCTAAAGCCTGCGGCAAAACTCGACTGGCTCTTAAATTTTTAGAAAATCATCCGAAGCACATATATTTTTCTTTTTCGGATTTGAGCAGTGACACAGCGCTAAAATTATTCTCAAAACAAATCGGCGATTCGGAAAACAATAATACCATTACCGATTGGAAAAACGCGTTTGATTACGCTGTTCCTTATTTGAAAAAAGGCAGATACGTTCTTGTATTCGACGATGTGGATTCGTTTGTCGGAAATACTGAATTTCTTTCTGCATTATCCGAATTTATGAATGACAAAAACAGCCCGTGGATTTTTGTAATGCTGCTCGTTCGCAACATCGAATGTCTGCACGGAACTGGAGTTGTTTATTATCCGATAAAGCTTACTTACCGTTCGATAGCGGACATTGCAAAAGCATTACCTGAAATTTCAAATAAGGATGTTCTGAGATTATATGCACTGAGCGGAGGTATTCCAGCGATTCTTGATTTGTACGATTCAGAAAAATCTTTTGAAGATAATCTGAATGATTGGCTCCGCTACGATTCTAAATATTTCACTTTTTTTACTGAGCTTTTGAAGGATGAATTCAGAACACCCGAAACCTACTTAACGATTCTTTACAGCATAGCAAACGGTCATCATCGAATCAGTGAAATAGGTGATGACCTTGCATTTCCGTACAACAAATGCGATAAATATATCCACTCATTGATGCACATAGGATTAGTAACAGCAACACAAAAAGAAGGCAGCAAGCGTTCTGAGTATCACATCACAAACAGCTACACAAAAATCTGGTTGCGTGAGCTATATCACAATCGAAATATTTTAACTCCAAATGCTGACTGTAATTTTATCGTATCTATTATGGAACGACTTGATGAGCGATACACATTCCCCTGTTATAAACAAGCGTGCATACGTTTTATGAGGGATTTTTATTCATACGAGTTTCCCCGCGAATTCAGCAAATTGAAGCACAAAAACGGAGAACCTCTGACCGTAAAATTGAGCGAAAATGAGGACTTCACTTTTGATTTCACCTCACGAGAAGGCAAGTATATGCTGTTTGTAAAAATACAATCCGATTTTGAAACGTGTCAGAACAAAGACACACTTTTAAAGACTATGGATGCGTCAGAAAAAGAACACGTTTTTTACGATTCCATTCTTTTGGTATTCGGCATCAATAGATTCAGCGACTACTGCGTCCACACCGCATCAACCTTGGAAAATTTGAAATTAATACCTATCACTCAATTGAAATATTGATACGACAAAAAATCAACGATATTATCATAAACTCCAGATATCAGTCTTTTAACCAGCTTATTATTTCATCAATATTCACTGTATTTTCATCTGTGTAAGGTTTATAAATAATGCCCATGTGTCCATCCGAACCTCTGTCAATCATTTTATTTTCAACATTCGCTTTGCTTAGTACTTTTTCAAAATAATAAGTCATATCTTTAAGTTCATCTTGAGAATTTGTTAAAAGTACGGTTTTAGGC
>JBGUUF010000250.1:0-2330 GCA_045133435.1 Acutalibacteraceae bacterium | reverse complement strand
GGATGCATTCCGCTACGACCGCGTTGTACTCGCCTGCGCCACATATGACGGCGGACTTTTCCCTGTCATGGAGGATTTTCTCAGCCACCTCAAGGCAAAGAATTATCAAAAGCGCACAGTCGGTCTTATTGAGAACGGCACATGGGCACCTATGGCGGCAAAATTGATGAAAGCCTCCCTCGAATCTATGAAAAATATAACAATTCTCGAGCCGACAGTTACCATTAAATCCTCCCTCAAGGGCGAAATTCCCCAAACAATGCAGCAGCTCGCGGACGCGTTGATCAACTCATAATATGAAAAATTTACAGCCGTTTGGTTTTCATTTACGAATCCCAAACGGCTGTGTTTTATCTAATTATACCAATCGCTTGACATACACATCAAACACCCGATCGTTGTAAACCGAATCCTTTGGCGTATCTCCGTCATATTCGACAACTTTGTACTGCGACAAATATCCGTCCTTGTGGCTGAAATGATACTTTTCATGCTCCAAAGTCTGTCTGCCGAGATAATTTGAAAATCTTCGCCAATCCACGGTTTCCAGCCCGTTTTCGGAGTATTCGTAGGTTTCTTTGCTGTATTCATTAATGCATTTTTCACCCTCGTCATACAATCCGAAAACATACGACTGAATTTTTTCACCGTTATAAATGCATTCGGAAACGGCATAAATTCCCCATTTCTTTGTGAACAATATTCCCGTTTCCACATCGTCGCGGCGAATTATGATTTCCTTGTAACCTCCGTGTTCGGCAATGATCAGCCTGTCGTCGCGGTCAAAGCTGTATCTGTAAGTCGGCTTGCTCCTCGCGGTGAGTCTTTTCAGCAGCTTGCCGCGATTTGCATTTCCGACAACATCAATTATCGGACTTGGGCAGTAGAAGCCGCGGTGGATTTTTTCGCCGCCTACGGCAAATTTCTCTCTGACCGCTTCATTCTTCAAGCGTTCATACATCAATTGACACTCACCGCGATATTGCTCGACAATTTCGGCAAGCCGATTACATTCAATAATAAAAGTTTCGTTTTTCACGACCATTCATTAATAAACACGCGCAATATAGGCTGTCTTGGCGGGGATGCTCAGACCGCCGCCGAAATCCAGCGTCTGACCTGTGATAAGATCCTCTGCCCTGCCTGCTTCGGCATTAAAGTGCGCAATATAGGGCGCATCGTCCATATTCACAGCAAAAATCACCTGCTCGCCGTTGTACTCGCGGCGGAAAATGAGCTGCTTGGAATTGATGTGGAGCTGCTTGTATTTGCCGCGGCAGAGTGCGGGCGATGATGTCCTGATTTCGTACAAACGACCGATGTATGCCGCCAGATCGTTAAAGCTGCTTTCGGCTAATTCTGCCGACATCTCGGGGCGAAGCGCATCGTCGCCGTGGCTCTTTTCACCGAGCATGCCGAATTCACTGCCGTAATAAATCGACGGAATACCCGGCATCGCAAACAGCATTGCGTAAATCAGCGGGAGGTTGCCCTTGTCGGTGAGTATCGACGCAACGCGGGTGACGTCGTGGTTGTCAACGAAGCAATAGAGGTTCTTTCCCCTGTAAATAGTCCACTGGTCATCGGCGAACTGACGATTGAGCGAATAGCCGATCTCGTGCATGTTGGCGCAGTTGAAGGAGGAATACAACCCCTTGTAGCACTCGTAATTTGTGACAGAATCAAGCATAGAGTCGTTGCACCATGTGTTGTAATCGCCGTGCAGACACTCGCCCAGCAGGAAGAAATCCGGCCACTTGCTCTTGCAGAATGTGTGAAGTTCGCGCAGGAAATTCTGATCGAGACAGTATGCGACATCAAGACGCAGTCCGTCAATGCCAAACTCGTTCACCCATCCCTCGATGCAACCGAAAAGGTGCTCCTTGACCTGCGGATTTTTAAGATTCAGCTTGACGAGGTCGTAATGACCCTCCCAGCCCTCATACCAGAAGCCGTCGTTGT
The DNA here is from genome assembly GCA_045133435.1 of Acutalibacteraceae bacterium. Classification (GTDB taxonomy): domain Bacteria; phylum Bacillota; class Clostridia; order Oscillospirales; family Acutalibacteraceae; genus RUG762. The sequence continues at coordinate 368 of JBGUUF010000250.1, read as the reverse complement.
AGTTGGAATTGCCGTCGAAATTGACGTTGAACCAATCCTTGTAGGAAGAATCCCACCTGCGCTGTTTGACATCATTAAAAGCCCAGAAATCGCGGCCGACGTGGTTGAATACACCGTCAAGCACCACCTTAATGCCGCGCTTGTGAAGCTCTCCGCACACCTCGGCGAAGTCGGCATTCGTACCCAATCGGCGGTCAATCACGCGGTAATCTGCGGTGTCGTAGCCGTGCTTGGTGGATTCAAATACAGGACCAAAATAGACAGCATTCACACCCATTTTGGTGAGGTGCTCAGCGAACGGAATGACCTTCTTGATCTTGCCGCTCGGCTGTGAGGTGAAATTGTTATGGCGATTTTCGCCGCAGAAG